>JBBSHK010000105.1:0-8283 GCA_038253185.1 Anaerolineae bacterium
GTCGTCATCGGCGAGGGTGAAAAGGATGAAGCACCGATGCTCTTTAACGGCGAGCGCATCGGTCGTTGGCACGAATCGCGTGTGCCGCTCAACGATCCGAACATTCCTGAGGTGGACCTCGCGGTCGATCCGATTGATGGCACGCGGCTCTTGTCGCGCGGGTCGCCGAATGCGCTCGCGGTCGTCGCGCTGGCGGAACGCGGTACGATGTTCAGTCCCGGGCACATCGTCTATATGGACAAGATCGCGGTCGGGGCAGAAGCGCGCGGCGCGATTGATCTGAATGCGCCTCCGGCGGAAAATTTGCGCGCGGTGGCGCGGGCGAAAGGCAAGGATATTGAAGACCTGACGGTGGTGGTGCTCGACCGCCCGCGTCACGAAAAATTAATCGAGCAGGTGCGTCAAAGTGGCGCGCGCTTGAAATTGGTGATGGACGGCGATGTGGCGGCGAGTATCGCGGCAGCCCAGCCGGACACTGGCGTAGATGTCTTGATGGGCGTCGGCGGCTCGCCCGAAGCCGTTATCTCTGCCAGCGCGCTCAAGTGTTTGCGCGGCGCGATCCAGTGCCGACTGTACCCGCGCAACGAAGCGGAGAAACAGTACGCGCTCGACCTCGGCTTCGATTTGGGAAAAATCTTCACCACCGACGAGCTGGTGCGCGGCGACAATGTTTTCTTTGCCGCGACCGGCATTACGGACGGCGAACTCTTGCGCGGCGTGCATTATGTTTCAGGCGGTGCGACCACCGATTCACTGGTGATGCGCTCGCGCAGCGGCACGATTCGGCGGATTCAGGCGATCCATCGCGAAGAAAAGTTGGAGCAAATCGCGCCGCGCGAGGATCGACCACCCCACGCTTGAGAAGCAATGACTGCACTGCTCCTCGCCGCCATGGCTTTTGTTTCAACACTGCTCGGCGGATTGTTCGCGCTGCGTTTTCGCGACCGCTTGCATTTGATTGTTGGATTTACCGCGGGGGTGCGGTTGGGCGCGGCGTTTTTTGATGTGTTGCCCGAATCACTTGACTTGGGTGAAAAGGCGGGCGTAGCGGTGCTGTCGCTGATGACCGCCGCCGTCTTTGGCTTTTTGATTTACCACGCGCTCGAACGCACCGTTCTGCTCCACGCGTCCAGTGGGCTAGAGCACCTTGACGAAGGCGATCCTCATGTTGGAATGTTGGGCGCGGGTGGATTTTCCATTCACAGTTTTTTTGATGGCGTGGCAATTGGTCTGGCGTTTCAGGCGGGGACGGCGATCGGCATTATTGTTTCCGCTGCGGTGATTGCCCACGATTTTTCCGATGGCTTGAACACGGTCAGCATTCTTTTGAAAAATCGCGCGAGCGATACTTTATCCTATCGCTGGCTGCTGGTCGATGCGATCACGCCGTTTCTTGGGGCAGTGTCGACCCTGTTCTTTCATCTGCCTGACGCTGCGCTTGCGTTAATCCTCGCGGGCTTTGCCGGATTTTTTCTTTACGTCGGTGCGGGCGACTTGATGCCCGAGGCGCACCATCGGCATCAATCGCTCTGGTCAGGATTGTTGACCCTCGCCGGCGTGAGCTTTATGTATGTGGTGACGCGCGCCATTGAATAGGGCAGGGACGGTAGCTGACCTCGTTCGAGCCGGATACGACCGCGCGGCGGAGCGTTATCTCAGGCAGAGAGACCCGTTCCAAAATAATATTTACCTGTCGCGATTGGTCGAGCTATTGAGTCTTCAATCTCTTGTGCTTGATCTTGGCTGCGGCGCAGGTGTGCCGGTGGACCGCTACCTGATTGCTCGCGGTCATCGTGTGATCGGCATCGACATTTCCGAAAAGCAGATCGAGCTGGCGTGTGAAAACGTGCGCGGGGCAGAGTATCGAGTCCGCGACATGCTTACGGTGCAAGAGGGTGAGTTCCGGGTCGAGGCGGTCGTTTCATTTTACGCGATTTTTCATACGCCGCGCGAGGCGCATCCGGAGCTATTGGCAAAAGTTAACTCTTTTTTGCCAAGCGGCGGACTCGTGCTCGTGACGATGGGCGCGAGCGAGTGGGAGGGGCACGAAGAAGATTTTTGCGGAGTTGAAATGTTTTGGAGCCACTATGATGCCGCGCAGAACCGCCAGTTGCTCGAGACGAGCGGCACTGAAATTTTGCTGGACGAAATCGACGAGCGCGGCGGCGAAAAGCATCAGGTATTGCTTGCGCGGAAACGCTGACTGGTGGATTCACGGCAAGGTTGCGTAGGGTGGATTGTTTCTAGTCGAGTTACCCAAGAATAGAGATTGGGACTGCAATACTTTGAAACGAGTCGGCGTTCGCGGGTCCATTGCTCCGCTTGCAATGATGCGACCTGACCGCGCGGCAGGCATACTAATGGACTGATTACGGCTGTTGCAAAGTCAGTTGACAAGCGCTGAAAACGTCTCTACGTCATTTCGAGGAGCGGTTTTTGCGACGAGAAATCTCGATAGCTCATTCGGTCGAGATGTCTCACTCCGTTCGACATGACAAGAGAAATCGACTTTGCAACAGCCCTGATGGACTGATTGACGCGCCTTGCAAAGGATGTTATAATTTTGAAGGTTACGGACGATTGTTCTCCAGATTGTACGACCTCTCATCTCGATTTTCTGAGCCTCCCGCTCGTGGACGACCACAAAGCTTCACAGACAAATTCGGTTCTGGCGCATGGTGAACTCTGACCGGGTCAGGTGGTCGGACCATCAGGATTTTGATGGTTGCCCGCTCGTTCAATCCTGCCGTTATTTTCGTTTAATTGGAGACATCTTTGTGCTTCTTCGTCAATGCTCCCGCGTCAACTCGCGTTAGCGCTCACCGACTGAACCCGAATTAGGATAGACAAATTTATTCGCGCCGCGCACGATCGTGTCGCCACGCGCCGCCCATTTTGGAGGCAAGTTCCGCGCCGCTGAGCAGCGGGACAGAAAAGACTTATGGCTAGAATCCCCGACCTAATCGCACCTGAAACGTTTAATTACGCCGAACTCGATAAAAAGAGTTTGTCGGAACTGCGTGAGCTTGCCAAAGAGCAAGGCGTCAGCGGCTATTCCAAGCTGAAAAAGAGCGATTTGATTTTTAAATTGCTGCGCACCAAAGCCGAACGCGAGGGACTTATATTCGGCGGCGGCGTGCTGGAAATCGTTCAAGATGGAATTGGTTTCCTACGCTCCGATCATCTGCTGCCCGGCGACGAAGATGTTTACGTCTCGCAATCGCAAATCCGTCGTTTCGGAATGCGGACGGGCGATATGGTCATTGGGCAGGTGCGTCCGCCGAAAGACACCGAAAAATATTATGGACTGTTGCGCGTCGAAGCCGTCAACGGCATTGACCCAGAGTCCGCAAAACTACGCCCCGATTTTGACAAGCTCACACCGATTTTCCCGAACGTCCAATATAAGTTGGAGACCAAACAAAATATTCTCTCCACGCGTGTGCTCGATATGCTCGCGCCGATTGGCAAAGGGCAGCGCGGTCTGATTGTCGCTCCGCCCAAGACCGGCAAGACGACTATCCTCAAGCACGTTGCCAATGGCATTTCTGAAAATTATCCAGAGAGTCATTTGATGGTCGTGCTCATCGGCGAACGACCGGAAGAAGTCACGGATATGGACCGCTCGGTCGATGCCGAAGTCTTTGCTTCGACCTTTGATGCGGAAGTGGAAAGCCAAACGCGCGTGGCAGAGATGGCACTCGCGCGCGCGAAACGGCTGGTCGAGGGCGGCAAGGATGTGGTGATTATGCTCGATTCGATTACCCGCCTCGCGCGCGCGTATAACCTCGTGGTGCCTTCCAGCGGTCGCACCTTGACCGGTGGCTTTGATCCCGCCGCGCTGTATCCTCCAAAGCGCTTTTTCGGCGCAGCGCGTAATTTGGAGGAAGGCGGAAGTTTGACTATTATTGGGACGTGTTTGGTGGACACCGGCAGCCGTATGGATGATCTTATTTACGAGGAATTCAAAGGCACCGGTAACAGCGAGGTACATCTCAATCGCAAACTGGCGGACCGCCGAATTTATCCCGCCATCGATTGGGAACGCTCGAGCACACGTCGCGAGGAACTTTTGATCGACGAAGAAAATCTACCGCGCGTGTGGACCCTGCGCCGAATGCTCGGGGCAATTGGTGGTGGAGTGGAAGAAATTGAACTGGTCGTCGAGCGCCTGGCAAAGACCCGCACCAATAAAGATTTTCTCACCACCCTCAACCAAAAAGATTTCTAACCGCTTATGCCCGATCCGTCCAATTCAATAAACGAGACGTTCGCCCGACTTTCAACTCGGTTCAACCACCTGGTCGAATGGGTGCACGGCACACACGCCGCTCACCGCACCAATATTCCGCTCCTGTCGCGTCTGACCGCGCATCTGGGCATTATTGCGCTCACGATCATTGGCTTACTGCTGAGCGGGATCGAAATCCGCGCTGCGGGTCCTCCGCCGGGCGCCACCGACGAAACAGGTCAGGAGCTTCCCCCGCTCCAACTTGGCGAAGAACCGAGTGGCGGAAATCTTTTACCTTCAGTTATTCCGATCACCATTGTGCCCCAACGCGCGCGACGGGAAGTGGTGCAGTACGTGTCGCAACCGGGAGATACCATCAGCGCGATTGCCGCGCGCTTTCACATCACCGGCGATTCGATTCTGTGGGCAAACAGTAAGCTCGGCGACAATCCCGACACGCTCTCCATCGGGCAGACCCTGAATATTCCGCCGACCAGTGGAGTGCTCTACACCGTCGTCAAGGGCGATACGATTATTGGCGTCGCTGCCAAGTTCAAAGCCAAACCGGAAAATATCCTGAATGACCCGTTCAATCAGAGCAATCAAGATTTCAAATCGAACCCGCCGATCCTGGCAGAGAACACATTCCTGATGGTCCCCGGCGGAGAGCGACCCTTTCAACAAAAGAAGGTTGTCGTGCTTCGTCCCAGTCAACCACAGGCGCAACCCTCCAAGCCGAAGGGCGTGGTGGCGCGCGGCACCAGCAATTTTGTCTGGCCCACCGACGCGTGCATTACGCAAGGGTTCTGGGCGCGGCATCCGGGCTTTGATCTCGCCGCGCCGATTGGCACGCCGATTCGCGCGGCGGACTCGGGTTACGTCGAAGTCGTCGGCTGGGATAATACCGGTTACGGCAAAATGATTCTCGTCAATCACGGCAATGGCTTTATCACGCGCTACGCGCACTTGAGCGTGTTCAATGTCGAGCCGGGGCAGTCGGTGAAGAAAGGTGATCTCATCGGGCGAATGGGCAGCACCGGTCATTCGACTGGACCGCACCTGCACTTTGAAATTATCCTGAGCGGGATCCAACGCAACCCGTCGTACTTTGTCGCGGGTCGGATTCCGCCGCGTTGTTACGGATATTGATCCGTTCAAATACTTGAAGATTTTCCTTCTACCTTAACGCGCGGGGTTTTTGCCCCGCGCTTTTGTTGAATGGCAGGTGGAGAGCTATGTTTTCACTACGTCCCTGGAAAATCGGCAGGATCATGGGCATCCCCATCGGGATCGATCCGAGCTGGTTAATTATTTTTATTTACCTGACCTTCACCTTGTCGGCGGGTGTCTTTCCAATCGAATTGGGAATCGGACGTCGCGGGTTCAATCTTGAATCGCTCGCGCTCGGCGTAATCGCGAGTCTATTGCTTTTCGCGAGTGTGCTCGCGCATGAACTCTCGCACGCGTGGATGGCGATACGGCGCGGCATTCCGGTGCTGAGCATCACGCTGTTTATTTTCGGCGGCGTGGCGCAAATCGCGGATGAGCCGGATCGCCCTTCGACTGAATTTCTCATCGCGATCATGGGGCCGCTGATGTCGCTGGCGCTCGCGCTCGTCTTCGCCGCGCTGTGGATTTGGCCGCGCGGACTCATCGGAGTTTTTCCAGAGTCGCGTGTGGTCTTGCTTCCGGTGGCGGTCGTTGCAGGTTATCTCGCGCAGACGAATGCGCTGCTGGTGCTATTTAACCTGCTGCCCGGGTTTCCACTCGACGGCGGGCGCGTGTTTCGCGCGATTGTTTGGGCAGTCACGCACAACCTGCGCCGCGCGACCTACATCGCCATGCTCATCGGGCGCGTGATTGCCGGACTGATGATTGCGGGCGGACTTTATTTGACGCTGCAGCAAGGTTGGACAGCGCTGTGGTTCGTCCTCATCGGTGGATTTTTGTGGCAAGCCTCGGGTGAAGCCTACCGCTCGGTCTTGCTGCGGGAGTCGCTCGCCAGCGTAAGCGTCAGTCGAGTGATGCATACGCCGGTCGAGCACGTCGGCGCGGACCTGTCCATCGCGAATTTCATTGAAGGGTTTTTGCTCCGCCAGCGCGCGGCGGTTTTTGCCGTCGATGAAAACGGGCACGTCACCGGAACGATTAGCGCGGAGGTAATCAAAAATATTCCGCGCGAAAAGTGGAGTTCGAGCTATGTGCGCGAAGCGATGATACCGCTCGCCAAAAGCGAAGCCGTGACGCCCGACGATACCGCGCTGCGCGTAATGCAAAAACTCGCGCGCCGCGATCATGAACACGAGCTGCCGGTGTTGAGCGATGGTGAGGTCGTCGGCATTGTCGGTCACGAAGAGATCGCGCGCTATTTGCAGTGGAAGGGGAAGTGAATGAGCAATGCACAATGAACAATGCACAACGGAAAAGAAAATGCGCGCTGATCGCGAATTGTGCACGTGTCTCTTGTCAATTGTTCATTAATCATTGTTCATTTTGCATTGTCGATTGTTTCGTGTATAATCGTGCCAGATTGCACAAAGTCGTGTGAGAAGCTACTTGTCGGCTAGAATGCGAGGGGGCAGATGCGGTTCGGGCGCGAGCAGATTCTCGGCTGCGGCTTGGTCACTCAACTGAGCGTCACCGTCGTCATCGCGGTACTGATCCCGGTACTCCTCGGAATCTGGCTCGACCGCCAGTTGCACTCTCCGTTTCCGGTCATCACCTTAATTCTCATGGTTCTTGGAATCACGATCGGTACGGTCGCGGTGTATCGTAACGTGGCGAGTGTTTACTAGCGTATTGGAGGAAACAAGCCGTGAAGGCTTTAACGCGTAATCCAAAGCTTACACTTACTATTCTCGGTCTGATTGTTCTTGCCGTGCTCGTCAAGATTTTTCTTCCGTTTGGCACGGGCGGCGTCCAGTCGTCAGTCGCGATTGCACCGGAAGTTTTGTTCGAGACCTCGTTCCTCCGCATTTCAAATACGCTCTTGACCTCCTGGATTGTCGTCATCTTGATCGCGCTCTTTGCCTTTCTCGCCACGCGCAATATGTCGTTGGTGCCGAAGGGCTTGCAAAATGTGATGGAGCTGCTGATCGAAACACTGGTCGGTCTGACGGAGCAAGTCGCAGGACCTGAGCGCGGCAGAAAATTTTTCCCGATCGTTGCGACGATTTTTATTTACGTGCTCTTCGCGAATCTCGTTGGGCTGATTCCGGGCTTTGGTCCGCTCGGCGTGATTGCGGTGCCTCCGAACGATCCAAACTTTAGAATCTCGAACGGTCAAGTCGTTCAGGTGGTTGAAGGAAAAGAGAACCCGACCGGCATTCGCATTCTCGGCGACGCGCCGAGCGCGTTCAACGCGCACGAAGAGGCGAGCGAAGTGCCGGTGCTCGCGCCGTTCGTGCGCGCGCCATCGACCGATGTGAATATGCCGCTCGCGCTCGCGCTGATTTCGGTCTTGATGACGCAAGTGTACGGAATGCAGGCACAGGGCTTGAAATATTGGACGCGTTTTTTCAGCTTTGGCAGATTGCTGAAAGGAAACATTGCGTTCGGCTTGATCGACGTCTTTGTCGGTCTGGTCGAACTCATCAGCGAAATCGGCAAGATCATCGCGTTCACCTTCCGTTTGTTCGGCAACCTGTTCGCGGGTGAAGTGGTGCTGCTGATTATGTCGTTCCTGTTCATGCTGCTGCCCTTTATCTTTTATGGATTGGAATTGTTCGTGGCGGTGATTCAAGCGTTCGTCTTTTTTATCCTGAGCGTCGCGTTTATGACCATCGCGACGACCGAGCACGAAGCCGAAGGCGCGCACTAGAACCATTTAGGATTTCAGATTTGTGATTTATGACTTGGGATCGACTTTGAAATCCTGAATCATAAATCCTACATCATAAATTTACGGAGGCTCTCCATGACGGATCAAGGACTACGACTGATTGCGGCGGCGCTCGCGATTGGCCTCGCGGCAATCGGACCGGGCATCGGCATCGGTATCGTGGCAAACGGAGCACTGCAAGCCATCGGTCGCAATCCCGAAGCGGCGGGCA
>JBBSHK010000106.1:0-8276 GCA_038253185.1 Anaerolineae bacterium
ATGATTTCAACAATTCTTTTTGGCATATTCGGATTTCTGGTCGGCGCGCTGGTCAATCGCGCGGCGGAGAATTTGCCGCCGCCGGCGCGACGCTCGATCGTGGCGGTCCCGCGCTGCGGCTATTGCGGCACGCCGCGCGCTTTCGCCGAGCAGGTCGGTGTGGCGAGCTTTTTGCTTTTGCGCGGACGATGTCACGTCTGCTATAGTCCGCTGCCGCTGCGCGCGCCCATCGTCGAAGTTTTTTCGGCTGTCGTTTTCGCGTTTCTGTGGGACCGCTTTGGCTTGAGTTGGACATTGGCGAGCTATAGTGTGTTGTTCGCGATTCTGCTGCTGATTCTCATTATCGATCTGGAACACCGTCTCATTTTGAATGTGGTCGTTCTGCCCGCGACTTTGCTCGCGCTCTTGCTCAGCCCGATTGTAATGTTGAATCAAGTGGCACGAGCGGATACAGCGGCGGGTTTGTTGATCGTGCGCGCGCTACTTGGCGCGATGGTCGGTTATGTACTGGTCTTCGGGATTTATCTGCTCGGCGCGTTCCTGGCGAAAATGATGGCGCGGGCGCGCGGGCGCGAAATCCGCGAGGTCGCGTTCGGCTTGGGCGATGTGAAACTTGCGGGGCTGGTAGGCGCGCTCGTGGGTTTCCCCGGAATTTGTTTTTCGCTCCTCTACACGATTCTGTTTGGCGGTCTCGGCGCGCTCGCGGTGATTATTTTCCAACTGGTCGTGCGGCGTCGTTATTCCGCGTTCATGGCAATTCCTTACGGTCCTTATTTTGTGATCGCCGCATGGGTGTTTATGTTATGGGGACGCGAAATCGTGAGTCGGCTTTTGGGCTGACAATTATTTGTTGGCGCGCGTGCTTTGTGCTAAAATATTTACAGTCGAATTTATGTTCTAGAACCTACGTCCTTTCCTGATCGCGAAAACGATTTACAAAAAATTATGGCTGCAACCACATCGGCTCCGAGCGTCACTTGTGTGAATCATCCGCAGACCGAAACACTGCTGCGCTGCAACAAGTGCGGCAAGCCGGTCTGTATGAAATGTGTCGAGCGCACGGTCGTCGGTTATCGCTGCAAGGAATGTCTGCACGGGCAGCGCGAGGGCTATTACAACGCGACCTCTATCGACTATGTGGCAGCGGCAATCATTGGAACGGTACTCTCGATTGTTGGCGGCGCCATTATGGGTTTGGTGGGAGGCTTCTGGTTATTCGGAATTTTCGCGGGACCAATCGGCGGCGGCGTCATCGCGGAATCAATTCGCGCGGTGATCAGGCGACGCCGCGGGCGATACATCTGGCTGCTCGCTTGCGCGGCGATTGTCGTAGGTGGCGTACTCGGAATTATCGGATTGCCGTTCGTCGGTGTCTTGCTGAGCGGGCGGTTGCTGCTTCTCGCCGGGCTGGTACCGCGCGCCCTATTCAACCTCGGCTTTCTGATTTATCTCGCGCTCGCGGTGAGTACCGCATATGCGCGGCTGAGAGCGTAAAAGCATTTATGATTTCGGATTTCTGATTGTTGATTTTCAATTTTCAAATCCGAAATCAGAAATCCGAAATCATAACTTATCTACGTGTTAGCAGAAATCAACATTTCCAATCTCGCGATCATCGACCGCCTGAGCCTGAAATTTGACGCGGGCTTTAATGTGCTCACGGGCGAGACCGGCGCGGGCAAGTCGATTATTATCGACGCCGTAGGTCTATTGCTCGGCGGACGCGCGCAGAACGATCTCATTCGCGCGGGCGCGGACGAAACGCGGGTCGAAGGGATATTTGAGCTGGACCTGCCTGCACGCGAGTTGCTCAATCCGCAGATGGAAGAGTTCGGTCTCGCGCTCGAAGACGACGCGCTGATTCTCACGCGCGAACTGCATCGCGCCGGTCGTAACGTCTGTCGCGTGAACAGCCGCGCGGTGACGCTGGCGGTCTTGCAGCAAATCGGCGACCGGCTGGTGGACATTCACGGGCAGAGTGAACATCTGTCGCTGCTGCGTGTCAAAGAGCACATTGATTTTCTGGACCGCTATGGGAATCTGTGGGAACAACGCGCGTCAGTGTCAAAGCAAATCCGGGCGCTGCGTAAATTGCGACAAGAACTGCGCGACTTGCAAAAAGATGCGCGCGAAACGGCGCGGCGCGTCGACCGGCTCTCCTTCGTGATCGAAGAAATCAATTCAGCAAAATTAAAGGGCGGCGAAGAGCACGCGCTCAAAGCGGAACAGGAATTGCTCGCCAATGCAGAACAGCGCGCGGGGTTTGCGGACAGGGCGTATCAAGCGCTCTACGGTGGCGGCGATGAAGAAAAGGGCGCGCTAGACCTGCTGGCGGAAGCCTCGCAAGCGCTCGCCGCGCTCGGCAAGCAAGACCCCAATGTGAAAGCGCTGGTCGAGCAAGGCGAATCGGTCGAAGCGCTGATGGATGATCTCGCGCGCACGCTGCGCGCCTATCGCGACAATATCGAATACAACCCCAAGCGTCTAAGTCAGGTCGAAGACCGCCTCGATTTGATTTTCCGCTTGAAGCGCAAGTACGGCGAGAGCATTGAAGAGGTTATAAAGTTCGCGCAGAGTGCGGCGGAAGAATTGTCGAGCGTGACTCATGCCGAAGAACGCATTACCGAGTTGCGGGAGCAAGAGACGCGCGTTTTGAAAGAAGCGGGCGCGGCGGCGGAAGCACTCTCAACCGCGCGACACCAAGCTGCCGAAAAGCTCTCCGCCGAAATCGAACGTGAGTTACAGGACCTCGGCATGGAAAAGGCAAAGTTCGGCGTTGGCATTAATCGCGTCGAAGACGCGAACGGACTGATCCTCGGCAAATCCCGCTTTGCCTTCGAGTCATCGGGCATAGACAAGGTTGAGTTCCTCGTCTCGCCGAATCCGGGCGAGCCGCCAAAGCCGTTGGCGAAAATCGCTTCGGGCGGTGAAACCACGCGTTTGATGCTCGCGCTGAAAGCGGTGCTCGGCGCGGCAGACCGCACGCCGACCTTGATCTTTGATGAAATCGATCAGGGCATCGGCGGACGCACCGGCGGGATTGTTGGAAGAAAACTGTGGGGACTCACCGCGAGCGCAAACGGTACGCGTCCGCATCAGGTGATTTGTGTTACGCACTTGCCGCAGATCGCATCCTACGGCGATGCGCATTTCCACATTCGCAAAGAGATCAGTGGTGACCGCACCGTGACGCAGGTCAACAAGTTGAAAGAAAAACGACGCGTGGACGAACTTGCTCAGATGCTCGGCGCAGCGACGGAAAAAACGCGCCAGAGCGCGGAAGAAATGCTACGCGAGAGTGAGCAAGCAAAAGAATTGGCGTAGCTTCAGAACAGACTCCAACGTATCTCACAACTGATTCTTGACTATATCCACTTGATGGCGCGAACTAAAATCTGTCCAGGCTCGCGCGGAACTTGGTGTTTTGGTACGCGTTGTCATGGACCAGGTTTCTGCAAGAAATCTCGTCTCCCATCTCCTCGCCTCCATCTCATCTCGCCTGAATAATTGTAACGATCACACTCGTCGCGCCTGCCTTCACTAATGCCTCGCGAATTTTTTCACTCTCTCCCGCTTTCACGCAAACGATCACATTCCCTCCGCGCCCGCCGCCGGACAATTTCCCTCCGAGCGCGCCGGAGTTGCGCGCCGCGCGCAATAAATTTTCAAGTTCAGGTGACGACACCTCGAGCGTGCGCAAAAATTCTTGATTACTATTCATCAACTCGGCTACTTTTTCCAGTTCGCCATTGGCGAGCGCGGCTTGCGCCGCTCTGACTAAGGTCGCAATCCCGTCGAATATTTTTTCATAGCGCGCGGGTTCTCGCTCCCAACCGCGCCGCACATCCCCCACTGTATCTTTCGTGGGCGTCGAGACACCCGTGTTCGCAATCGCGAGATTGAACGGACGCGCAATGTGAAACGGCTGCGCGCCAGCCGTTGTGGTAAAGCGGATCGGTTTTTCGTACGCGATGACGGTATTGTCGATCCCGCTCGGCGTGCCGTGATATATTTTTTCGCTCTCGTACACCAGCGCGGCAATGTCCTGCGGCTTGAGCGATGTATCAAAATACGCGGCAAGCGCGCGCACGATGGCAGTCGAGACCGCCGCGCTGCTGCCGAGATGACTCGCAAGTGGAATATCCGATTCAATCCATAGTTCCAGCCCAATCGACGCGGGCACCCCAAGTTTTTCGAGCGTGAGACGCACGATCGCGGCGAGTGGCTCATCGGCAGCCGCAGAGTCAAGCGACAGAGCGCGACCGAGATCAAGCGCGTGGATGATTGTCCCCGGCGCGGTTCTTTTTTCGATCCGCACCCGCGCGCGCAGGTTGCTCAACGGCACGGCGAGCGCGGGACGACCGTACACTACTGCGTGCTCACCAAAGAGAATAATTTTTCCGCTAGCGGATTCTGTGATCATTGGTTTGTAGTAAAATAGATTAGCATATCGGTTACGACTTGGCAATGGACGGATACTGGTGATTACCCATAACTGTCATTTCGAGCAGAGCGAGAAATCTCGGTTGTGTAGCGTACGAGATTTCTCAGTGCAAAAAAACGCACTTCGAAATGACAATTCGACTTGTGGGTAATCACCAGACGGATAAGAGCGGCGCGTGGTAGGCATCGAGCGCAGAGAATTTACTCCGCGCGCCGCGGGCTTGGAGGAATATTCATTTATGACCGGTGGATTCAGCGACCTGCTCAGCTTGGGTCTGGTCGCGATTCTCATTTTTGCGAACGCCTTTTTTGTCGCGGCGGAATTCGCGTTGGTCAGTGTTCGTCGCACGCGTATCGAAGAGCTGGTTAGTCGCGGTAACGCCTCCGCGGTAATGGTCAAGCGTGTGATGCAAGCGCCCGACCGCTTGATTGCGACGACGCAGCTGGGGATTACGGTGGCGAGTCTGGGGCTCGGTTGGATTGGAGAACCGGCGCTGGCGCGTCTGCTCGAACCGGTGTTTCGGTTCCTGCCGCCCAACTGGATTCCTCCGGCGACCAATCTTTTCGCCGCGGGCGCGGTTGCGTTTATGCTCATCACGTTTTTGCACGTCGTCATTGGCGAGCTCGCGCCCAAGTCCGTGGCGCTCAGTTATCCTCAGCAGACCGCGCTGCTGGTGGCGCGCCCGACGATCTTGTTCGAAACTCTGTTCAGTCCGGCGACTTGGGGCTTGAATCGCGCGGGCAGCGCGTTGCTGCGTGCGCTGGGGCTGAAGCGACCGACCGGACATCAAATGGTGCATTCAGTGGACGAACTGAAAATGATCGTCAGTGCCAGCACCGCGAGCGGGGAGCTTGAGTCGGTGGAGCAGCAAATGGCGCACCGCGCGTTCGAGTTCGCGGACCGCACGGTTGACGAAATAATGGTTCCGCGCACGAGCATGCTCGCGGTTGAAGATACCGCGACCGTTTCCGACTTTATGAAATTGTTCGTGGAAGTCAGCCACAGTCGCTTTCCAGTCTACTCGGAGAATCTCGACAACGTGGTTGGCTTTGTGTGGATCAAAGATGTGTTGCGCGCGCTCTCGCTCGATCCGAACGCGCGCGAGCAAAATATTCGCGCGCTGACGCGCAACGCGCTGTTTGTGCCCAGCTCGAAAGCGTTAGGCGATCTACTCGTCGAGATGCAGCGACAAAAAATCCAGCTGGCGATTGTGATCGACGAATACGGCGGCACGGCGGGCATGGTGACGATTGAAGAAATCATTGAAGAAGTAGTCGGGCAGGTCAATGATGAATTGACCGAGGTGCCGCCGTCGCTGCGCACGATTGACGCGGTGCGTACCGAAGCCGAAGGACAAACGCGCGTGGAAGAGGCAAATGAACAGCTTGGTTTCAACTTGCCCGAATCTGACGATTACGAAACACTCGCGGGACTGGTGCTCACGCGATTGGGCAGAATTCCGAAAGAAGGTGAGTCGGTTCAAGTCGGCAATTTGAAACTGACCGTCACGGCGATGACCGGACCGCGCATCGACAAAGTCCTGCTCGCGAAATTGCCGGAAAAGAAAAATGTCTAGCGCCTATCCTCGTTTGGCATCTCTTTAAGCGCGGCAACACAGAGTTTGTGCGGCTCGGCGCGAAACCTGCCCCACAATTCCCATTCGGGCGCAGGCTGGTCGAGCGCCTCAATGGCTTTTTCGATTCCCTCGAGATTCACTTCGCGGAAATCGGCGATGCGCTCGTCGGGGTCCATCACGCGCGGCGCGGCATCCGTCGGGTTGATCTGAAAAATAAAACTCGGATAGCTCAGCGCCTCGCCGTCGAAGAGAAAATTATTTTCCACCACGCCGATGAATCGTTCGAGCTCCGGCGTCAAGCCGATCTCTTCGTATGCCTCGCGCCGCGCCGCGTCTTCAATCCGTTCGCCCTGATGAATTCCGCCGCTCGGCAGCCGATAAATTTCGCTCGGATAAAATTCTTTGGTGTGAAGGAGAAAACGCTGTCCGCTCCGCGGCGCGAGCAAGATGACTTCGCCACGTCGCTTTAACAATCGTTTCACCCACGCCGCATCGTCGGCGCGCTCAACTCGAAATTCGCGCGTCCACCGCAAAGGCTCGCCATAGCGCGCGGCAAGCTCGGAAATTTCCGCTTCCATCTTAGGATTCAGCATCCGACAAAATCCTCCGCACCGCGAGCAAACTTACGCGCGCCGTCAGGTCGTAGGTGAGCGGCGTCACCGAAACGGCGTGATCGACAAACACCGCGCGAATGTCGGAATCGCGCTCCAGCGTTTCGAGATCGACGTGAATATCGTAACCGACAAAACGCCCGCGATTCACCAGCGAACGGAAATACGATTGCTGCGAGGCGCGCGTCACGCGCCACGGCGTCTCGCGCGAGGCATTGCCCGGCACGTTGACGTTCAGCAATTGTACTCGCGCGGGCAATTTTGTTTTTAACATCCGCGTGGCGAACACCCGCGTAAAGTGTCCTGCCACCGCAAAGTCAATTGCCGTGCTGTGCGTGCTGTGAAATTCCTTTTCCATCGCGAGCGAAATGGCGAGGGCAGGCACCGCGTCCGCCGCCGCTTCCAGGGCTGCGCCGACCGTGCCGCTGATGGTCAAACCGTTGCCGAGGTTCTCGCCGTAATTGATCCCGCTCACGACGAGCGCAGGCTTGCGCGTGGCGATTAACATCAGCGCGTAACGAATCGACACCGCCGGCGAGGCATCCACCGCGTACGCGAGCACCTGCTGATTGCCGATGCGAAAACGATATTTGCGCGCGTGGCGATTGCGCCAATAGAACGCGCGTCCCGCCGAGGATTGCTGCTCCTTGGGCGCGACCACGATGATTTCGCCCAGCCCGCGCAGCGCCGACACCGCTGCGACAATCCCGGGTGAGCGGATTCCGTCGTCGTTGGTAACAATAATTAAGGGTCGAGGCATTTCAGGTGATCTGTACAATGGGACATCAAATTAATTCTCCCGCGCGCAGCCATTGCTCGGTACGCCGCATACCCTCCGCGAACGAAACAGAGGGTGAATGTCCGAGCACGCGCGAATTTTCTTCCACATTAAAGGTAACGCGGTGCGAATAAAATTGAACGCTGCTGCGCGCGACGGGACCCGGACGTCCAGTCACGCGTTCGAGTAGCGTGGACGCGCGTGCGAGTGATTGCGCCACGAGCATTGGAATAGAACGCAAGGAGCGTCCGCACATCCGCGCGTAGCAGCCAAAAAAATCGCGCCATTCGACACCAATGCCATCGCTGCCGATGAAGGCTTGGTCGATCGCGACGTCACGGCGCAGACTCGTTACAATCAAATCAACGAGATTGTCGATGTAAATCGGATTGCAAGTGCCGCGCCCCGTGCCGAGCATCACCGGCATGCCGCGCCTAATCCGCTCGAGCGGCTGGATCGTCCACGCGTACGAACGCGGACCGAACGTGCAGGCGGGACGAATAACGGTGATTGGGATGTCGCGCTCACGCGCGAATCTCCACGCGCTGCGTTCGCCAGCCACTTTGGAATCCGAATAGCGGTCGCCCGAGTACGCGAGCGCGGACTCGGCATTCGTACCGCGCGGCGGCGGCAGACCGTGACCGTTGATGGTGCTTAGCAAAAGAAAACGCGATCCGGGTGTGGGCTTGAAGGCGCGCAATAGATTTTCTGTCCCACCCACATTCACCGCGTGGAATTGTGCGCGCGAGGCGAGCGGGGCAAACGGCTGCTGCGCGGCAGTGTGAATAATGATGTCGCATTCGTGAACCGCGCGCTCGACGGAAACTGCATCCGTGATATTGCCGCACACGAATTCAACGCGCGTCG
>JBBSHK010000107.1:0-8256 GCA_038253185.1 Anaerolineae bacterium
GCAGACGCGGCAGCGTGTCTGCTTCATTCTTTACCGTCGCGATCAAACTGACCATGCCCACGCGCGCGATTATAACATAACTGCTGTACAAGCTGCTGGGTTTTAGATAGAGTGGTAAAATGTTATGTTCTGCTCGTCGGTGAGTAGAACGAGCGTAACTATTTAATTTGGAGGTAGTGGACTTGGGTGTATTGCTTTGGATTTATACGATTTCGGCATTGCTGCTGTCGATGTATGGCTTGAACACTTTGCTCTACTCTTTTTTGTTCCTGCGAGGACGAAGACGCCCAGCGGATCCGGTGACGCCCTCCCTGACAGAATTCCCGCATGTGACGGTGCAGTTGCCCATCTACAATGAATTGTATGTGGTCGAGCGCTTGATCGATGCCGCGGCGGCGCTCGACTGGCCCCGCGACAAATTGCAAATTCAGGTGCTGGATGATTCAGAGGACCAGACCACCCAGATCGCCCAAGCGCGTGTGGACCATTACCGCAAGCGTGGGCTTGACATCGAACTGCGTCGCCGCGCCGACCGCGATGGGTTCAAGGCGGGCGCGCTCGCTGCCGGCTTGAAATTCGCGACGGGTGAATTTATCACTATCTTTGATGCCGACTTTGTTCCGCCGCGTTCGTACCTCCGTAAAACGATTCCGTACCTTTTGCAAAAGCCTCAGGTCGGTCTGGTGCAGGGACGCTGGGGACATTTGAATCTGGACTATTCGCAGCTCACGCGCTCGCAAGCCGTGCTCCTGGACAGTCATTTTGTGATCGAGCAGGCGGTGCGCTCACAACAAAATTGGTTTATGAATTTCAATGGCACGGCGGGCGTGTGGCGGCGCGCGTGCATCGAGAGCGTGGGCGGCTGGCAAGCTGAAACCTTGTGCGAAGACCTCGACCTGAGTTATCGCGCGCAGCTCGCCGGGTGGAAGTTTTTATTTCTGAATCAAGTGGTCTGCCCCGCCGAATTGCCGCCGCAGATTCACGCTTGGAAACGCCAACAGTTCCGTTGGGCAAAAGGTTCTACACAGTGTCTGATCAAATTTGCCGGTCGTATTACGATGGCACCGGTGCCGCTGCTTAAACGTTTCGAAGCGCTCCTGCATTTGTCGGGCTATGTGTTCCAGCCAGTGTCGCTCCTGCTGTTGTTGGCGCTGGTGCCGCTCACGATCTATCAAGTGCATTTTCCGGCATTCCTCAGTTACTTTTCACTCTTCTCACTTGGACTGCCGCTCTTGTACGCGTTGGCGCAGCGCGCGCTGTACCCCGATTGGGGCACGCGACTGCGTGTGTTCCCGCATCTCGCGCTGCTCGGCATGGGACTCGCCTTTAACAATACGCTCGCGGTGCTGGAAGCCGCGACGGGACGACACTCTGCGTTCCGTCGCACACCCAAATTTAACTTGAGCGATTCTCAAGACCGTTGGGTGCAGCGCGAGTATGCGCTGGCATTTGGTTGGGAATCGGTGGGCGAAATTTTGCTGATGGGCTATGCGCTCATTGGCATCGTCGGCGCGATCACGACCGCACAATACTGGGTCGTTCCATTTTTGTGTTTATATAGTTTGGGGTTCGGTTATGTTGCCTGGCTCTCGCTGTGGCATTCGCGTCTGCGGAGCCTAGGGCGGCGGGAGCGCGGTCAGGTGAAAATAAAAATCGGCACGCCGGTCTAGTCGGCGTGCCAATTTGTTCAAGTGAGAAATTTGGACGCGCGGTTTCTCAGCGCGCGCCGGATTGCTGTCGCACCAGCGCACGACCGATTGCTTCCTTTTCTTCTTCGGTCAATTGATAAGTCGAGTTGCCGCCGACGACCGGTTTGGCGTACACGCGCATATCACCGCGCGAGTGCAGTCCTGTAAAAACCACGCCATCGGAACGATCGTCGAGCAGCGCGACCGCAAAACTTTGATCGCCACCCTTGTCGGGAAAAGGATTAAAGCGCACGACGCCGACATGCTGCAAGCTGCTCGCCATTCTGCCCTCCAGGTTTATGGTGCGCCCGTTGAGGGCATTCACATTCTGATCGGCGCGGTCCATTCGCTGGATATAATCGCGCAGCGTCTGCTCGAGGTCGACCCCGCTGCGTCCGCTGAACAACATCCGCAAAGTGCGCGTGTGGCGCAAGAAGCGAAATTCGAGCGTCACGATCCATACGAAGAGTACGCCCGCAATCAAGAAGAGCAGAAATTCAAAGATGGTCATACGCGAGATGAATGACAGAAAGGGTTCGCTCGACGGTAAAATATTCTAACGGAAATATTTGAAAATTACAAGAGCAGATGCGACTAGTAATTGCTACACACAATCGCGGTAAACTGCGTGAGTACGCCGAACTTTTCGCGGAGCTGCCGTACGAATTGCTCACGCTGGCGGAGGTCGGCATTCGCGACGAGGTTGAAGAAACGGGAGCGACTTTTTTGGAGAACGCGCGACTCAAGGCAGAAACTTACGCGCGCGCGAGTGGGATGCTGACGCTGGCGGATGATTCGGGACTCGAAGTAGACGCGCTCGGCGGCGAACCGGGTGTTCACTCAAAACGCTACGCGGGCGAAAATAAATCGGACGCGGAGCGCATCGAATTTCTGCTCGCGAAATTACGCGAGGTGCCGCGTGAAAAACGGAGCGCGCGCTTTCGCTGTACGATCGTCATCGTCGATGCGAACAATAACGAATGGACAAGTGACGGGATGTGCGAAGGCGAGATTGGCTTTGCGCCGCGCGGCACGAACGGATTCGGCTACGATCCGATTTTTATTCTGCGCGAGACCGGTACGACGATGGCGGAATTAAGTTCAGAAGAAAAAAACCGACTCAGTCACCGCGCGCACGCGGCAGTGGGGGCGCGAGAAATTCTAAAACGTTTTTATAAACTGTGATCTCGCATCGCGCTCGATTCCGCTTTGCGCCAGCTCGCGGCTCTCTGCGCTAACTCGGTGCCATCTCCTTGATGCCAGTTATAGAGCGTAGCTGGATCAAAGTCAGCGCCATTGGGCCAGACGAGAGTGCCAACTTCCGGATCAACACGGACTTGATTAAAAAAATCCAAGTCACGCAAAGGTGAGTAATAGTAGCCGTAGAGCACTGGCTCGAAATTGATTGTCCTCTCCACTCCATCACTGAAACGAATCCGTAGGGTATACGGTCCAACAATGTGTAAGTCAGTAACATCTATTATAAGGTGATCCATAGTCGGTCAATCCTCTCTTCGCAAGGGTGGCACTTTGCTGAGTGGCTCACCACTATCTGCTCGACGCCAGTCCTCCAACAATTCTGCCTGATAGAGTTCTATCCACGCCTCTACCAAACGTTGCTGTCGGCGTGGCAATGAACCTGCCAAGACCTCGCCGGTGTCAATGCGAAATGTTGCTTTGTACTCCTGATAGTACGCGTGCAAATGGGGAACATGGTGCTGCGCGCCAGTTTCGGAAAACATACGAATGATAATTCCAAAAAAGCGTGATATTTCTGGCATGTATATTGTTCAACGATCATAACATACTATCCGCCAACAGATTCAGAAGTTTCACTCCTTCTTCCCCTCATCCACGATCCGCTTGCGCGATTCCAATTGCTTCGGAATGACGAGCCCTACCACGTTCGTCGTCTCCGTAAAAGTCAGGTCCGCGTCCGTCGTGTCCGCGCCGGTGAAATCCGCGCCGTCGAGATGACTTTTGGAAAGATTCGCGCCGCGCAAAATCGCGCCCTGCAATTTCGCGCCGACCAGCACCGCCCCGCGCAAAATCGCGTTTTCGAGATTCGCTTCTTTCAGGTTGCACGTTTTCATTTTCGCATCACTCAAATCCGCGCCCATGAGATTCGCGTGAAGCAAATGCGTCGCGTGCAGGTTCGCGCCCTTGAGCCTCGCGCCGGACAGATCCGCGCCTTCGAGATTCGCCCAGCCGAAATTTGTTTTTTCTAAATTCGCGCCGCGCAGATGAATCCCGCGCAGCACCGCCTCGGTAAAACTCAAGCCGTGCAGAT
The DNA here is from genome assembly GCA_038253185.1 of Anaerolineae bacterium. Lineage (GTDB taxonomy): Bacteria > Chloroflexota > Anaerolineae > UBA4142 > SHND01 > JBBSHK01. The sequence goes on from JBBSHK010000107.1 coordinate 3,979, forward strand.
CGGCGCTCGCGAAATCGCGTTCACCCGCACCGTATTGTTTCAGCAATTCGGCTGCATTCATTTTCGTTTACCGCACGCGTGTTTGATTTTTCAGAAACGCGTGGAGCTTTGCCAGTCCAACCGCTTGCTCGCCCGCGAGTTTCGGCTCCGGCGTGAGCGGCAGCCAATAGTAGCGAAAGCGCAAGCCCGCATCATCACCCGCGCCGGTCACGCGGTGGTCCCAAATATCCGGCGTCGTGGGATCAACGATGCCCGCGAAGAGATGCCATTCTTCCGGTTCTTTTTCATCGCGATGAATCATCGTGTCGAGCTGGGTTAAATTGCGAACGTTGTCAATGCCCGCCTCCTCAGAGAGTTCGCGCAACAGCGCTTGTTCGGGCGTCTCGCCTTTATCAATCGTACCTTTGGGAACCTGAACGCCCGCGTTCTCATCGGTGTGCTCAAATACCAACAACTCTGTGAGTGCTGGTCGCGCTCGTACCAGATATGCCACAACTTTTTGTTCCATAATTATTCTATGCCCCTTAACTAGATAGGTCAATCACCTCGCAAAAATTGCGCCACACATTCGATGTGAAACGTTTGCGGAAAAAGATCGACCGGTTGGATTTTATTCACACGATAGCCGAGATCAACCAAACGTCGCGCATCGCGCGCCAGTGTCGCCGGGTCGCATGACACATACGCGATCGCACGCGGCTGCTTTGCCGCCAATGCTTCGAGCGCCGCGCGCGCCAATCCCGCGCGCGGCGGATCCACCACCGCAAGGTGTACGGCTGAATCGAGTTTTGGCAGAATATCTTCCACGCGCCCGACGTGAAATTCAACATTGGCTAAATCACGCGCGTTATAGCGCGCATCTTCCACCGCGTGCGGATTCTGCTCGATCTCAATCACATGCGCGACTCGATTCGCCAGTGACAAGCCAAACAAACCAACTCCGCCATAACTGTCGAGCAATATTTCATCCGCATTCGGCGCGAGAAATTCTTGAATGAGCGACAGCAGCACCTCCGCCATTGGCGTATTCACCTGAAAAAAAGACAGCGGCGAAATCCTGAACGTGCGCGCGCCGATGCGCTCTTCGATCGCGCGCTTGCCAATCAAAGTTACGACCGTTTCGCCAACCTGAAAATAAATCGAGACCGGCTCATCAAGCTCAATCTCCGGCGGGTCTGCCTCGCTCGACTTGAACAGGATCGCCTTGTCGCCCGTGTTCTCGCCCGCGCGCAGGACGACCGCATTGAAATCCGCGCCTTCGAGTTGCAATGTTTCAAACAGAGCAACGAGCGGCGCATCGAGGATGTGACATTCGCGAATCGGTATCAGCTCGTGTGATTCGAGCGCGCGATAACACAGCTCGCCTTTTTCATTCAGAGCGAACTCGGTGTGATTGCGATAATGCCACGGATTCACCGCCGCGCGCGTGGGCAGCACCGGCGCGTCGGGCATCTTGGCGATGCGCGCGAATTGTTCGCGCACGATCTGCGTCTTGAATTCCAACTGCGCGGCGTAATCAATGTGCTGCCATTGGCAGCCGCCGCAGCCCACCCGCGCCGGCTCCCCCTTTGTAAGGGAGAGCGAGAGAGGGTTACCAAAATGCGGACACCTTGGCGTAACTCGCGTGGGCGACGATTTCAGAACCTCGACCAACCGTGCCCGCGCGAATTCTTTTTTCGATTCGACGATCTCGACGCGTACCTCTTCGCCCGCAATCGCGTACGGCACGAACACGACGCGCCCATTCTCATCGCGTCCGAGCGCCTCGCCGCCGTGCGTCATCGCGGTCAGAGTCAAGTTAGTCATAAGTTGTCAGCAATTAGCATTGTTCCTTGTTCATTGTCTATTGTTCATTTCTAATCACATCCATTCGCAGATACGACTGCAACACTTCCGGCACTTGAATCGAGCCATCTTTCTGCTGATAGTTTTCCATAATCGCGATGATCGTGCGCGGCAAGCCCAGCCCCGAACCGTTGAGCGTATGGACGAATTCCGGTTTCGCGCCGGGCGCGCGGCGAAAGCGAATGTTCGCGCGGCGCGCCTGAAAATCGCGCACGTTCGACGCCGACGAAACTTCCAGCCACTCGTTCACGCCGGGCGCCCACATTTCCAGATCGTACGTTTTCGCGGAACTGAAACCGAGATCGCCGCTGCATAATTTTTTCACGCGGTACGGAATCTCTAAGCGTTGAATTGTCGCCTCGATATCCGCGACCATCTTGTCCAATTCATTCTCCGAATCTTCGGGCGCGCAGAATTTATACATCTCTACCTTGTCGAATTGAAAACCGCGCTTGATGCCGCGCACATCCTTGCCCGCGGACAATGCTTCTTTGCGAAAGCACGGCGTGTAACCGGTGTAATTGAGCGGCAGTTGCGCGGTGTCCAGAATTTCGTCGCGATGTAAATTGGTCAACGGCACTTCGGCGGTTGGCACAAACCACGCGTCGCGTTCGACATCGTGATAAAGATTATCGCGGAATTTTGGCAACTGTCCCGCGCCGAACATCGCTGCCTCGCGCACCATAAACGGCGTGTACGCTTCGGTGTATCCTTGCTCGCTGTGCAAATCGAGCAGCCACTGGATCACCGCGCGCTGTAATTTCGCGCCCGCGCCCATCATCACATAAAAGCGCGTGCCCGCGAGTTTCACACCGCGTTCAAAGTCCAGAATGCCCAACGCGGGTCCCAGGTCCCAATGCGGCTGCGGCTCGAAATCAAATTCGCGCGGCGCGCCGAAATTTTTGATAACAACGTTCTCCGAATCGTCTTTACCGTACGGCACGTCGGCATCGGGAATGTTCGGGACTTCGGACAATGCCTCTTGCAACTGCGCGTCGAGGTCATTCACCGTCACGTCGAGCGCGTCGATGCGTGTGTTGATGCCGCGCACCTCTGCTTTACGCGCCTCGCGCTGGGCATCATCCTTCATTCGACCAATCTCTTTCGACAGCGTGTTACGCTGCGCGCGCAAATTTTCCAGCTCGCCGGTTTTCGCGCGGCGCGCTTCGTCAAAAGACAGAATGCGGTCAACTATCGCGGTATCCATCTGGCGCTTTTGCAGCGCGTCTCGCATCACCTCGGGTTGTTCGCGAATCAAACGCAAGTCAATCATCTTAAACTCCTCCCGTCTTTGTCATCTCCATCCGATATAACGAGACCCTTCGCCCTGCTCAGGGTGACAAAATCAAATCGCGAAATTCTTTCAACTTGCGAAACCAGTCCACAATTTCCGGACGATAGCGTACGTTGCGCGGACTGCCTGATGGCACAATGAACAAATGCGATTCGCCCCAACGTACGGGCTGCACACCGAGCACCGCGCGTTTATCAAAACCCTGCCGATAACCCACCAGTCCGACGAAGCAAATAATTTTTGGCATAAGCGTCTCTAATTTTTCGCGCAAAATTTTCGCGCCGGCTTTGAATTCGTCCTCCGCGACATAGCTCGCGTTCGGCGTCGCGCGTTTAACAATGTCTGTCAGTCCCAGTCCGAATTGCAGCAGGCGGTGATCGTCTTGCGGCGCGAGTTCTTCCGGCACGAGACCCGAGGCATTCAACGCCGTCCAAAATAAATTTTGCTTGCGCGCAAAATAATGTCCGACCCGCGCGGAATATGCGCCGGGGTTGATTCCGACAAACACAATCTCCAGATTGGGCGCGAGATAATCGGGTAACATTTATGTGACGGATGACCGAGGACGGTGGACGGAGGACAATGCGTCGGTCATCCGTCCACCGTCTTTCGTCGCCAATAAAAAATCTCCCGTCCTCAAAGGGCGAGAGATTTCGCGGTGCCACCTTTATTCGTGCCGCGTTTCCGGTTTTTGGAAACGCGCACCTCATCCGCTCGTTAACGGGAGCGAACCGGTCGCGCTCATTGCCAAGCAGTCACTTGGCGTTCGCGGACACGTCGGGAAAAAATTTCCCTGCGGAGTGGATTTCTATCGCCAGTGCTGCCGCTCTTCCACCTGCGACAATTGGGGTCGCCAGCGACTCTCTATGAGCCTGCGCGAGGTACTTGGCTCCGCCACGTTTACGCTTGAATTAAAAAAATCTTAACATGTTCAGCGCGATCTGTCAAGGAAAATCACTTGTTCAACAGGGCTCGGTCCAAGTCGGGTAGGAGGTCATTCTGAGGCGCGTTTTTGCGCCGAAGAATCTCGGGTTGACTCGTCTAGAGATTTCCCCAGATGGCTACTCGGATGACCTACATCCGTGCCCGCAGGCACAAGTGTGCCACTTGGCTTCGCTCAGAAAGACATGCCGTTCCAC
>JBBSHK010000108.1:0-8245 GCA_038253185.1 Anaerolineae bacterium
AAAACGACGAGGTGGCGATGGATCCGGTGGAATGCGACGCGCGCTGGTGGGAATTGTACCGGCGCTACATTCCCGACATCGATTATGACGGAGTCGAGGAAGCTCCGCAGAATCGCTGGCAGCGACAGGCACATATCCAGACCGCGCCGTTTTATTACGTCGAATATGGTCTGGCGCAATTGGGCGCGGTGCAAGTTTGGGCGAACGCGCTGCAAGACCAAGCAGGCGCGGTGAAAAGTTATCGCCGCGCGCTCTCGTTGGGCGGAACAGTTCCGCTGCCAAAACTTTTCGAGACCGCTGGCGCGCGATTGGCGTTCGATGCGGAGACATTGCGCGAAGCAGTCGAGTTGATGGAAGGCGTGATTGAAGAGTTGGACGCGGCTTGATCAATCCCACGTGACTTGGCCGCTTTCGCTCACGCGCACGTAACGCGCGTCTTGCAATCGCGCGTAATCTGCTGGAGACACGACCACGACTGGAATACTCTTCTGATACAATTCGCGTCCGACAATTGTGCCCAGCGCGATAATCTGATCGGTTTGAGCGAGAATGATCGCGGCGGGCGCGGTGCCAAGCCGAATGCCTTCGAGCAACAGTCCCGAACCGGACGAGGAGCCGCGACCATGCGGGAAAACAAAAATTTTTCGGCTGACATTTGTGCCCGACAAGGGATGGCGGCGGTCAATGATTTCGCCGCTGCGCGCGTCAAAGCCGCCCCAAAACGAAAGCGGCTCGGTCGTGACGATTGCTTCACCCTCCGCACTGCCGGATACGAGCACGCGCGCTTGTATCAAGTCTGTCATCAGATTATTCCAGCCCGGAACTTACCGCCAAGCCACGAAGCCACACAGATAAATATTTCCCTTCGCGTCTTTACCCGCCCTGGCGTAGTCCGCCCGAAGCGGCAGGCCAGGGTGACTTTGCAGCCAAGCCATTTCATTCGCGCCACAATCCTTCGTCGCGCAGCACGCGCCCCGCGACGCCCGACGCGACGCAATCGCGCAGACTGCCGAACACCACGCGCCGATTCAACAGTCCAGGCGAATAGTAGGCGTACTTGGCGCTGTTGGTCATCAGCACGCGGATTTCTTTTCGCAGCAGCGGACTCAAGAGAATGCACGTATCTTCGCAGATCCGTACACCCGCGTCAGTGAGCGTTTGCAAAACTCCGCGCGCGTGCAGCGCCGCTTTCACCATCCGATTCGTCGTCACAATAAATTCGACTGACGGATGTACGTGTTGATGATGAATCAACTCCGCGAGGTTCATTGATTCCGCGAGGGAAAAATGCGGGCTGCCCAACACCACCGCGTCGAGTGCGAATCCGTTGGATTCGCCGTCACCATCGCTCGAAGATAAATCGTCGCGCGCCGCGCGCAGGTCGGCGCGCGTGACATCGACGCGTTCGCTAATCAGTTGACCACCGAACGCCGCTTCCAGTGTCGGCGCTTCGTGCGTGATGCCGACCGCGTGAAACAGCGCAACCGCGCCCGATGATGCGGCGCCCGCGCCGAATGCTTTCAAAGAGTCCTCGGGCACATTTTTCGGCAAGCCATTGATCACCGGAATTTTTTCGCCGGTGCGGTGCCCGATGTAATGACCGAGCACCGGGTAGAACGCGTCGTCGCGCATCAACGCTTCGGGAATATTTTTTAATTCAAACAAAATCTGTCCGCGACGATTTTCCGCGAGATGCAATCCGGTTTTCGGCACGCGCCCGGTCATCGCCGCGCAGATGTCGGTGAAATCGCCATAGCGATTGGTGCGCGCGCCGATGACCGAATTCGCAAACGCGATCGCGTTCGATTCACCCCACGCGATCTGCTGCCCGAATTTCGGCACGAACTCGGTTTGATAGGGCGCGCAGGTCCACGTCGGCACGCAGCCCATATCGGTGTACGCTTTCGCGAGGCGACTCGCTTTAGACGCCCACGCGGGATCAACGCCCCACGCGTTCCAATTGTGCAAATCGAGCGAGGTCGCGTTGAGCGATGTCGGAACGGTCACGCGACCGCCGAGCCGCGCCAGTGTTTCCGCGAAATCGAGGAAGGCTTCACCTTCATAGATGCAACCGTCGACGTGCGCTTGTGAAATGTCAAGCATCTCGCTCGCGCCCATCACCTCGCCGAGCTGCACGAGGATTTTCATCGCCATCTGAGTCGCGGGTCCAAAATCGCCCGCTAACATTTTTTCATCGCGCGCGGAAAGGTTCATCTTTGCCCTAGTCCGAAAAGAATTGCAAGTAGAGCTTGGCTCTAGCCGTCGTTAGTTTAATCCGCTTTATTCGCCGCGTCAAAGCCCTTGAACAAGTTTCTGACCGATGTGAAATTTTTGGACGGCGACCTACGTTATTAATTCCAGAAGAAACTGCTCCTCAGTCTACAACTCATTTCAAAAACCCGATTCCGCGCGGGGAACGAGTCCGAATGACAAAGCGCCGCGCAATTTCTAACAAGAAATTTCATTTTTGAAATGAGTTGTATTAAATTCCCAAAGAAATTTTTGGATAGGAGTTTATGGAAACGCTGACTCGTAGCGCGCCCGCGCCGACGATCGACGTCATCACTCCCGATTGGGTGAAGGACGCGATCTTTTATCAAATCTTTCCCGATCGGTTCGCCAAGAGTGAGCGCGTCGAAAAGCCGCACAATTTAGAGTCGTGGGATTCGCCGCCGACTGCCTACGGTTTCAAGGGCGGCGATCTGCTCGGCGTGATGGAGCATCTCGACTATTTGATGGACCTCGGCGTGAACGCGATTTACTTTACGCCGATTTTTCAATCCACCGCCAATCATCGCTATCACACTCACGATTATTATCAAGTCGATCCGATTCTCGGCGGCAACGCGGGGTTCAAAACTTTTCTCGATGCGGCGCACGCGCGCGGCATTCGCGTAATTCTCGACGGCGTATTCAATCATGCGAGTCGCGGCTTTTACCAATTCAATCACACGCTGGAGAATGGCAAAGATTCACCGTACTATGATTGGTTTTACTTTGATAAATTCCCGCTGCACCCATACGACAAGGTCGAGCCGCCGGGCTATCGCGCGTGGTGGGGCTTGAAAGCGTTGCCCAAGCTCAATTTCACCAACCCTCAAGTGTGCGAATTTATTTTGCGCGTGGCGGAATATTGGATCGAGCAGGGAATTGATGGTTGGCGACTCGATGTCCCCGCAGAAATTGACGACGACGAATTCTGGCGCGAGTTTCGCCGCCGCGTCAAAGCGATCAATCCCGACGCGTACATTGTCGGCGAGATTTGGAAGCAGGCGACGCGTTGGCTGGTGGGCGATCAATTCGACGCGGTGATGAATTATCAATTCACGCGCGCGTGCCTGAGTTTTTTCGTGGGCGTCGATGGGACGGTCAAAGAATTGACGCACGGTCACAGCTATGGCGAGATTGCGAATCTGGACGCGGAGGCATTCGGGCGGCGGTTGGAAGAAGTGCTGGCGTGGTATCCGAGCGAGATTGCGTACGCGCAGCTCAACCTGCTCGACAGCCACGACACGGCGCGATTCCTCTCCATCGCGCGCAAAGATGTCAGCTCGCTCAAGCTCGCGATTTTGACGATGATGACCTATCCCGGCGCGCCGATGATTTACTACGGTGACGAAATCGGAATGCTCGGCGGCAAAGACCCCGATTGTCGCCGCTCGATGATCTGGGACGAATCGCAATGGGATTCGGATTTGCGCGATGCTGTGAAAAAATACATCGCGCTCCGCAAAAAATATGTTGCGCTGCGCCGGCGCGGCGATTACGCGCACCTGTATGCACAAGAGCACGTCTATATTTTCGCGCGACGGCGCGGTGATGAAATGGTCGTGGTTGGGTTGAACGCAGGCAAGAGCGCTGCGAACTTGGATTTGAATCTTGAAATGATTTTGCCCGAGGGCGCGGTGCTGAAAGAGGAATGGGGCGAAGGGCAACTCACCGTGACTGAGGGGCAACTGCGGGGATTGCGAGTGCCGCCGCGCGATGGCTGCGTGTGGGTATTGAACCAGTCAGTTGAATAATTCGTGCGGATTCACCACCGAGATGCAGAGATCGCTAAGCAGTTGATTATTTTCTTCGTGCGCGGGCGGTGAGAAAAACGCCGCGCGCAACATCAGTTACTTGATCGCAAATAAAAAGAGGCTTGCGCATCGGCAAGTCTCTTTTTTGTCTCGCGGCGTTGAGCCGGACAAAACGTCATCCGCCCAATATCGCGGGCAGCGCCGCTGCCTGTCCGGTCAAGAACAGGAAACCGATCACCATACTGAATAGAGCGGTCATTGTGCCGAGCACCATAAAGAGTTTGGAATTGCGATGAGCGCGTACGTAACCAAATGTCGTTAGCAATGTGATCAAACTGTTCGAGATCAACAAGCCGAATACAAATACCAGCAATAACCCCACACCCAACGCGGTACCGCCCGCACCTGCCGCCAGCACAAATAGCAACACCTGCGTTGGCGTTTCCGCGCCGATGCCATGCAACAGTCCTACGCTGAACGCGGAGAGCAACCCATAATTCTGCTGATGCAATTCGCGGTGCGGGCGCGTGTGTCCGGTCAATTTGCCCGTAATCCAAGAATACAAAACCATCACCCCGTGGAAGAGCAGCATCCAGCGGCTCCGCATCTTGAAATCCTCGCGCTCCTTCAGAATCGAATACACTACCCACAATCCGAGCACAATCAGCGTAAATCCCACCACCGGCTCCATATACGCATCGACCCAATTCGGTAGACGCACGCCGATGAGCACCGCGAGCAAACCCAAGCTGGTGACAACGGTGGCGTGTCCGAGCGCATAGACCGTGCCGAGGATCACGGATTCACGCGGCGCGTCCTGCGACGTCGTAATGTCGGTGATCGCCGCAATGTGGTCCCAGTCAATGCCGTGCCTCAAGCCGAACAAAAGCGCCGGCAGCAATAGCAAAAAATCACCCGGATTCGGCATGGTAAAGTCTCCTTACGAATTGCTTACGCACAAACCTCGCAATCAAATCTCTGCGCGCCTCAAAGAACTAGCCGCGCCGCGTCTGCGTGATCTCGCCTTTGCGATTCGCCTTGCGCGTGGCGCGCGTTCCCGCGCGCGAATCACACCTGCGACATTGTCCAAAGATCGCAAAGTGGTCGAGGTCGGCGTTAAAGCCGTGCTTGAGTTTGAGCTGCTTTTCGAGATTGGTAAATGGTTGATGATCGACCTGCGTTATCTCGCCACAGTTGCGGCAGACAAGATGATGATGATGGGGGTGCTGGTGCAGTTCGTACTCGATGCGCCCCTGTCCCAAATCGGTCTGTGTCACGAAACCTAACTCGGTGAGCAGGTCGAGGCTGCGGTAGACGGCGGATTTACCCAGATAGGAATAGCGCGTGCGTACCCGCTTTAGAATTTCTTCAGCCGTCAGGTGCTGCTCGCTTGCCGCGATCACTGCCAGTACGCTTTCGCGCTGCGGCGTCAGGCGATGTCCCGCCGCGCGCACGCTCTGTAACATTTCATTGTGCTGTGCCATCTGCGCCGCTCCCTCCCGAGATCGTCCGCCACTTCCCGGTTCGCAACTTGTAGTTATTGCGACCAGTTGCAATAAGGAATTATACGACAATAAAGCCAGCTCGTCAACGGCGGTGGCGCCACACCCGGAACGTCCGTTCTATTGACCGACGCCCCCGCGCGTCGTATAATTTAGCCATAGCTAAATCTCAAGTATGGAGCAGCTAATGCCCAGTGCGTCGGTTGAGAATTACATCAAAGCGATTTATCAACTTCAGAGCGAGCAATCGAGCGCGACGCTGTCCGCCTTGGCGGAGCGCCTGCAGGTTTCTCCCGCCTCGGCGACCAATATGGTCAAGAAACTGACCGCGCTGAAGCTGGTGCGCCACTCGCCCTATCACGGCGTCGAGCTTAGCAGCGCCGGAGAAAAGATGGCGCTCGAAGTGGTGCGGCATCACCGTCTGGTCGAATTGTTTCTCGCTCAAGCGCTCGGCGTGCCGTGGGACCGCGTGCATGTCGAAGCCGAGAAGATCGAGCACGTGCTTTCGGAAGAATTGGAAGATCGCATCGCCGAGAAATTGGGCAACCCGGTAGCTGATCCGCACGGCGATCCCATCCCAAGCAAAAGCGGCGAGATAGGATCAGTGGGTTGGGAGCGGCTCTCGGACTTGCCGGTGGGCAGTTGCGGCACCGTTCGTCGCGTGGGCGCGCAAGAGCCGCAGCATTTGCGCTATCTCGCCGGACTCGGACTGGTGCCCAGCGCGCAGGTGCAGATTTTGGAGCAAGCCCCGTTTGGCGGACCCGTGCGCGTGCAGGTGGGTCCCGCCGAGCATATGCTGGATGAAAATTTTGCGCGGCAGATTTGGGTTACGCCGACCAAGCAGTTTGAACCAACGCCGCGCCTGAGAAAATCCGGCGGTCGTAATCGCGAGCGTTAGGATTGTCAAAAAATTCAGATTGACGGGCGTTGAAAATTAATCCCGGAATCGAGCTTATGGAAACAATTGTTGAGGTGCCCAAGGTCGAGGTCCGCAGCGGTGATGCAAAAACCGTCGCGGCAGCGAATGATATTCTTCAGGGCAATACAAAAAAAGGACCGCTTGCGCGGATCCTGCCTTTCCTCGGACCCGCCTTCGTGGCGTGTGTCGCGTACGTCGATCCGGGAAATTTTGCGACCAATATTCAGGGGGGCGCGCAGTTCGGTTATCTGCTCGTCTGGGTGATTGTCGCCAGCAACCTGATGGCGATGCTGATTCAATCGCTCTCGGCAAAGCTCGGCATCGCGACCGGACTGAATCTCGCGGAGATGTGCCGCGAGCAGTTCCCGCGTCCCGTCGTCTGGACGATGTGGGTGTTGATGGAAGGTATGGCGATGGCGACGGATCTCGCAGAGTTCCTCGGCGCGGCGCTCGGCTTTAATTTATTATTTCATATCCCGCTGTTCGTCGCGGGGCTATTGACCGGACTCACGACGTTCGTTATTTTGAGTTTGGAGAAGCGCGGCTTCCGTCCGCTCGAAGCCGTGATCACGGGGTTGGTCGGCGTGATTGCGACGTGCTATATTGTCGAAACTTTTCTCGATCAACCGGCGCTCAACGAAATCGCCTACCACGCCATCGTCCCCCAATTTTCCGGCGCGGAGAGTGTGCTGCTTGCGACCGGCATTCTCGGCGCGACGGTGATGCCTCACGTTATCTTTTTACATTCGGCGTTGATGCAGGGGCGAATCGTGACGCGCGACCCGGCGCAACTCAAGCGCTTGTATCGGTTTGAGCTGGTCGACGTGGTGATTGCGATGTCACTCGCCGGTCTGGTGAATGCGGCGATGCTCATCATGGCAGCATCCACTTTTTTCCGCGCGGGATTGACCGATGTTGCCACGATCGAGGAAGCATATCGTACATTGGAACCATTGCTCGGCAGTGCGGCGAGCTGGGTTTTTGCCATTTCGCTTCTGGCGTCGGGACTGTCCTCCGCTACCGTTGGCACGATGTCCGGTCAAGTTATCATGCAAGGATTTATTCGTCGCCAGGTCCCGGTGTGGGTTCGTCGCTTGGTGACGATGATTCCGGCGCTGGTCGTGATCGCGCTCGGACTTGACCCGACGCGCACGCTCGTCATCAGCCAGGTCGTACTCAGTTTCGCGTTGCCCTTCGCGATCATTCCGCTCGTGCTCTTCACGCGGCGCCGCGATTTGATGGGCGTGCTGGTGAATCACCGCGTCACGACCCTACTCGCGAGTTTGGCTGCCGCGATTATTGTCACGCTGAATGTTTATCTTTTGTATCAAACGTTCAAATAAATGGGCAATGAATAATGAACAACGCCAAATGCCAAATTTATTCATTTCCGTTTTTCTTTGCATTCTGCATTGTCGATTGTGCAGCGTCCCTTGATAACTATGTTTAAGCATCTCCTCGTTCCCCTCGACGGTTCATCCCTCGCCGAAGCCGCGCTGCCCGCGGCGCAATCGTTCGCGCGGCATCTGCGCGCGCGGGTAACGCTGCTCCACGTGGTGGAACCCGACGCGCCCGCGAAGGTTCACGGTGACGCTCACTTGATGAATGCCTCCGATGCCGAAAAATATCTGACGACCGTCGCGCAGCGTTTACGCGAGGCGGGCGTGCAAGCCGAGACACACGTTGACCGGGTCGCGGGAAGTTATGTGTCGAAAGCGATTTTCGCGCACGGCGAAGAACTGGGACCCGTCGGCAGACGGGAACGCGACCGATACCTGTTGGACCGACACGATGGCGGCCGT
>JBBSHK010000109.1:0-8220 GCA_038253185.1 Anaerolineae bacterium
GCATTCTGACGCGACGCGAGATCGACCGCGCGCTGCACCATCACCTGCAAAAATTGCCCGTGCGCCGTTTTGTGAGTCAACCCGTTTCGGTTACACCCAATGATTCGATTGAGCACTTGCAGCGCGTGATGATGGAACATTCGCTGGGGCAGATTCCGGTGGTGGACGACGGGCAAGTGCTCGGCATCGTCACGCGCACCGATTTGCTTAAACGGTTGAGCGAGCCGGAGAAACCTTCGCGCGAGCAAGAGATGGCGCAGCGTTTGGAGCGCGCGCTGCCGCGCGAATCACTACGGTTGTTGAAACAAGCGTCCGAGACCGCGCGCGAGTTGGGTTATTCGCTATATCTCGTCGGTGGCTTTGTGCGCGACCTCTTGATCGGTCAGGCGAATCTCGATCTCGACATCGTGGTCGAGGGGGATGCAATTGCGCTGGCGCAGCGGCTCGCGGAAAAATACGGCGGACGCGTTCACACGCATGCGCGGTTCGGCACGGCGAAATGGATTGCCGCGCCGCAGGTGACCTTGCGCGGCACGCAACAGCTCGATCTGGCGACGGCGCGCACCGAGTTCTATGAATATCCCAGCGCGCTGCCCGAAGTCGAACGCAGCTCAATCAAGATGGACTTGCACCGACGCGACTTTACCATCAACGCGTTGGCGATTTGTCTCGACGCCGATCGTTACGGCGCGCTGCTCGACCCGTACGGCGGGGAACAGGACTTGCAGCGCGGGCTGATTCGTGTGCTGCACAATCTCTCGTTCATCGAAGACCCCACGCGTGTTTTGCGCGCAGTGCGTTTTGAACAGCGCTTTGGTTTCCAACTCGAGTCGCGCACCGCGCAATTGATCGACGATGCGCGCGAAATGTTACCGCGCGTGAGCGGCGAACGCTTGCGGCACGAACTGGATTTGATTTTTGCCGAAGCGCTGCCGGAGAACGCGCTGCGCCGATTGCAGCAACTGGGCGTGCTCGAAAAGATTCAGCCGAACTGGAAAGCGGACGAATGGCTCACCGCGAAATTTCGCGCGCTGCGCGAATCGCTCACGCCGACGCCGCTGCTGTATCTCGGACTGTTGTGCTATCGTTTGCGAACATCCGAAGTGAAAACACTGGCGCGGCGATTGCGACTACGCAAAGACGAATCGGAAATTCTACAACAGGTGGTCGCGCTGCGCTTGCTGGAACGACAATTGAATTCGCCGAACATTCCGCCGAGTCGCGTGGTCGAATTGGTGGGGCGCTTTGAGGACACCGCCCTCGCGGTATTCGCTATTGCGACTGACGCGGAACGGGCACGCGCGTGGGTTGATCAATATCGCGAGCACTGGCGCGCCGTGCAGCCGGAATTGAGCGGCGCGGATTTGAAAGCGCTGGGCTTGACCCCGGGGCCCGCGTACCGCGAGATTCTCGCCAAGCTGCGCGCTCTGCGGCTCGACGGGGAGATGACCACACGCGCCCAAGAAGAGGAGTGGGTGCGAACATTTTGGACACAACTCAATACAGGCAAAGTCAAATGACAAGGGGAAACCTTGATGCATGTGCGCCGCGCGTAGAGATGATTGCTCATGTTCTGGATTCGCCCGAAGGCAGACTGCAAGGAGGCACACGCGATGTGCGCTAAATTTTTGATCGCGCATCCCGACGCGTTCACCACCCGCGCGCTCGAGATCGCGCTGCGCGATGAGCATCACAACGCGCGAGTGACGCGCGAAGGTCTTGACGCCATCGACCGCGCGCTCGACGAAAAACCCGACGCGATTATTTTGGGCATCGACCTTCCGGGGCTGAATGGCTTGGATGTGGCGCGGGCGCTGCGCGCGTTAGAGCCGACCCGAGAGATTCCGATTCTCTTTCTGGCGCGAGATAGCGAAGAAGCCGCGACCGTCTCACAACTCGGTCTGCCTCTGGTGGATTGTATGGTCGGAGCGGTGGAACTGCTCAGCGTACGCGAGCATGCCGACAAACTGTTGCGCGTGAAATTGCCTGCGCCCGCCGTGCGCGCGCTCGATCCCGACGGGCACCTCGCGGCGATCAGCGATCCGCTCACGCAATTGTACGAGCGACATTATTTGTTGCATCGCCTGGCGTATGAAGCCGCGCGCTCGGCGCGTTATAGTATCAAGCTCACCTGCATTCTTTTCAGCGTTGACCGTTTTGAAACAATCACAGATGAGCTTGGGACGTTGGAACGTGACCGGGTGCTCGTCGAGATCGCCAACCTGTTCCGCCGCGCGGCGCGCGTGAGTGATGTCATCGGGCGCACCGGCGACGACCAATTTCTCGTGCTCGCGCCGCACACCAACGAGGCAGGCGCGCGCAATTACGCCACGCGCGTGCGCCAGCTCATTCGCGACCATTCGTTTAACCTGCCCAATAAGACCGTCGTCAGTGCGTCGGTCGGGGTTGCCTCGGCGCCGGGAACCAGCCTCGCGGACAATCTGGCGCTGATTGCGCGCGCGGAGGTTGCCTTGAATCAGGCGCGCACGGATGACAAGGGCGTCGTAGTTGGATAATAAGAGCCGAGGGTCAACGTTGCATTACGTGACGCTGCCGCTCAGCTTGGGTTTCTCGCAAATTTTTTTGAAAGGAGGCAACGATGAGCGACGATCTCGGAAAGAACCAGGAAGGCGCAGCCAAGGACATTGGCAAATCGCTGAGTGATGCCGCGCAAAGCGAGGAGCTCAAGAAAGCGCAGGCGCAGGCGAAAGAAGGCGCGGAACGAGCCGCGAAAAAAGCGGACGAGACGCTCAAGCAATTGCAAAAGAACGAGTCGGTGAGAAAAGCCGAAGAGCAAGCAAGGCAAGCTGCCGACGAATTGGGCAAAGGGCTGAAAGGTTTCAGCGGATTCTTGAAGAAAAAGGTTGACGAGGTGAATAAAAAATGAGCAGCAATCTAAATGATCCTACCCAACGGGCTGAACCACGCGGCGCCGAAAATGAAAGCTCGGCGGGCGCGCAGAGCAAAACATCCGAAACAAATCTCTCCGAAGAGTTTCGTGAATTCGGGCGGCACCTGACGACCCTGCTCCGCACCGCGCGTGAATCACCGCGCGTACGCGAGATCGAACAGGATGTGACACAGGCGATGCGCGATATGGAGCATCAGGTGAACGACGCGCTCTCGAAAGCGCGCGACAAGACGCAGCCGCAGAATGTGAAAGAGACGATCGTGGGCACCGCGGCGTACGCGGCGGAAGAAACGCAGCGCGGGCTGACGCGCGGTCTGCGCTCGATCAATGAACGACTGGCAAAAGCGGCGCAAGAAGCAGAACGAAATCGCGCGACCGCGACGCCGACGCCTGAAACCGCAGGCGAAACCTCTCCAGTCGAAGTCTCGGAAGATCCGACCCAAGCCGGTGACGAAGGACTCTGATTTCTTTGCGCGTCCGAGGTCACTTTTTTCGGAGCGCGTGGAGCACAACGAACCGCGCGGAGGCGATCCGCGCGGTTTTTGTTTGCGAAGAGAATGAAAGGTGATAGAATCAATATCGGAAGTTAGAAGTTGGAGATTGGAAATTAGACGTTCGGCATGTAATTCCAACATCTAACCTCCAACTTCTAACCCCTAGCCCGCTAGAAAGCTTTTGCTGAATGCCTCGCATCTATGTTGCGCTCGATCTCGAATTCACCGGACTCAATCCCGATCACGACACGATCCTCGAAGTCGGCGCGGTAAA
This sequence comes from Anaerolineae bacterium, assembly GCA_038253185.1. Classification (GTDB taxonomy): domain Bacteria; phylum Chloroflexota; class Anaerolineae; order UBA4142; family SHND01; genus JBBSHK01. The sequence continues at coordinate 3,680 of JBBSHK010000109.1, forward strand.
ATTTCGCGGCGACGAAATCCTCGACACCTGGTCCTGTCTCATCAATCCCGGACGCGCGCTGCCGCACAAAGTCGAGCGACTGACCGGCATCGCGCCAGCGGACATCGAACGCGCGCCGTCGTTCCGCAGCATGCTGCCTTCGCTCACGCGTTTCTTGGGCGACTATCCCACTGTCGGTCACACCATTTCGCTCGACCTCGCCTTTTTGCAAAAAGCCGGACTGTCGCTCACCAATCCCGCGCTCGACACCTTTGAGCTTGCGTGCATCTTGATGCCGTATGCCTCACGCTATTCGCTCGCGCGGCTCGCGCAAGAACTCGGCATCGTATCACCGACGCAGCATCGCGCGCTGGAAGACGCAACTACCACCTACAAATTATTTCTCGCGCTGCTCGACCGCGCGGCGCGACTCAATCCAAAAATCATCCAGGAGATCGTGCGGCTTTCGGAAAAAAGCGATTGGTCGCTGCGCCTCGCGTTTCAGGATCTATTGCGCGACCGTGTGCGGCAGGCATTCGCGCCGGGGACCATTGGCGCGCAGTTGGCGGCAAAAGGTATCGCGGACGATGAAACCTTCGGCGTACTTTTTTCGCGCAGCAAAGACGAGCGCCCCATCAAGCCCAAAGCGATCAAAGAACCGCTGGACCTCGAGGCGCTGACGGGCGAGATTTCACCCGAAGGACTGTTCGCCAAAAAATTTCCGGGATTTGAATATCGTCCCGAGCAGGTCGAGATGATGCGCGCGGTCGCGAGCGCGTTCAACGACAGCGGGGTTTTGTTGGTCGAAGCGGGAACGGGTACCGGAAAAAGTCTCGCGTACCTTTTGCCTGCGGCGCACTGGGCGGCACAGAATAACGAGCGCGTGGTGATTTCGACCAACACCATCAATTTGCAAGACCAGCTCGCGTACAAAGACCTGCCCGATTTGCGTTCGGTTCTGCCACTGGATTTTCGCTTCACCGTACTCAAGGGGCGCAATAATTATCTGTGTCTGCGCCGACTTGCCGCGCTGCGGCATCAAGACCAGCACACGCTCGATGAAATCCGCGTGCTCGCGAAAGTTTTGGCGTGGCTGCCTTCGACCACGACGGGCGATGTGACGGAATTGACGCTAACGCCGAGTGAAACGCGCGTGTGGGCGCGCCTCGCCAGCGATCCCGATCACTGTACGCCCGAACGCTGCGCGCATCGCGCCGACAAATGTTTTTTCTGGATCGCGCGCGAAAAGGCGGAAGCCGCGCATCTTATCATTGTCAATCACGCGCTGCTCTTGAGCGATATGGCGATGGAAAATCGCGTGCTGCCCGAATTCAAATACCTGATCGTGGACGAAGCGCATCACCTCGAAGCGCGCGCCACCGAAGCGTTGTCATTCGAAGCCTCGCGCGCGTCGCTCGATCAGCTTTTTCGTCTGACCGGCAGCGAGCGCGGCGGACTGCTCGCGAACCTCAGCGCGCATTTGCGCCACAGCGAGATCACGCCCACGGTGCAGCGCGAGTTTCAACGCTTGCTCGACGATACCGCGCAAGCCACCGACCGCGCCCAGCGCAATTCGTACGATTTCTTTAATGTGCTCGAAAATTTTCTATCGCATCAAGAAGAATTGCCGGGCGAAGCGGAAGGCGGACACGACCGCCAGTACCGGCTCACCGCGTCGCGGCGGATGCAGCCGGAATGGAGCGCGGTCGAAATCGAGTGGGATAATCTCGGCGCGAAATTTTTGAAACTGCGCGAGGACTTGGAAAAAATTTTTTCGGGCTGGCAAGAATTCGACGACGCGGAACTGCCGGACTATGAAGACCTCGCGCAAGAGATTTTGTTCGCGATCCGCCGCGCGCGCGAAACGCACAGCGCGTTGCAAGCCACCGTCGCGGAGCCGAAAGCGACGGGCATTTATTGGGCGAGCGTGAATCGCACGAACGGCGATATTGGTCTGCACGCCGCGCCGCTGCACGTCGGCGAATCCTTGCAAAAAGATTTGTTCTCCACGCGCGAAACGGTAATTCTCACATCGGCAACATTGAGCATCGGGAACTCATTCAGCTATATCAAAAATCGTTTGGGCATTGGCGACTGGTCGGACGAACTCGCGGTCGGGTCGCCGTTCGATTTCGCGCAAGCCGCGCTGGTGTATGTCCCGCTCGATATGCCTGAACCCGGACAGCCGGGTTATCAAAAAGCGGTCGAGCTCGCGCTCACCGATTTATTGAAAGCAACGCGCGGGCGCGCGCTGGTGCTCTTTACGTCGCATTCGCAATTGCAGCACACCTACCGTACGATTGCGCGCAAGTTGGAAGAAGAAGATGTGCTGGTGCTGGCGCAAGGTCTCGATGGCTCGCGGCGGCAGGTGCTCGACACCTTCAAGACGAATGAACGGATGGCGCTGTTCGGCACGAAATCATTTTGGGAAGGCGTAGATGTCGTGGGCGAAGCATTGTCGTGTCTCGCCATCACGCGTCTGCCGTTCAGCGTACCGAGTGACCCGATTTTTTCCGCGCGCAGTGAAACCTTCGATGATCCCTTCGCGCAGTACGCGGTGCCCGAAGCAGTGCTACGTTTTCGTCAGGGCTTCGGGCGCTTGATTCGTTCCAAGACCGACCGCGGCGTGGTGATCGTACTTGACAAGCGCGTGCTCACCAAAGCCTACGGAAAATTATTTTTAGAATCGCTGCCCGCTTGCACGAAACAGCAAGGTCCGTTGAAAGAAATGCCCAAGCGCGCGGCGAAATGGATTGATGAAGGATGAGTAGGTGGGTATTGACCCATCCTTCATCTCTCATCCTTTATCCTTCATACCTGATTTGACCTATGCCCGTACTCAAGCTAGACCCCAACGATCGCGCCAGCGAGCAACGCGAACTTGAATTCGAGCTGGATTATATGATGTCGCTGACTACACAACAGCGATACGAATTGCTGTTCCGGCGTTCAGCGGAAGCGATGGAGCGCATGATTCGGCATGGACATATCCAAGCTACTGAAATCACTAAACGAGCAGCGCGTCCGCTACGTCGTCATCGGCGCGACCGCGTTCCCAACACACGGTTACGTTCGCCTCACCGCCGACATTGATATTCTCATCGAGCCTACAAAAGAAAATGCGGGACGAATGTTGGCAGCCCTCGCTGCAGTCGGCTATGATGTAACTGAACTTGACGTTGACGAAGTACTTCAGAAAAAAATTCTCTTTCGGCAGTATATTCTCGCGACCGACGTTCATCCCTCCGCAGTCGGCGTTACCTTTGATGCGGTTTGGCGACACCGCATTCACGATACGATTGAGGGAATTCCGGTGGAGATCGCCAGCCTCGACGATCTGATCAAGATGAAGCGCGCGGCGAACCGCGCCAAAGACCGTGAAGATTTAAAGGCGCTGCAAGAGATCAAGCGGCGGCAAAAAGAAAAGAGCGGAAGGAAGAAGACACGTGTGGCGCGACCGAAAAAATAATGTCGCCGAATTCGCTTTGACATTTGATTCGCGGCAGACTATAATCGCCTCTTGCTACGCAGAGTCCACATAGAATTCATGAATGGACGTTATTTATCGTTTACAAGGCATTGAGTTCGAGTGGGACGACAACAAAGCAAGAGTCAATTTTGAAAAACATAGTATCCGCTTTGAAGAAGCTGCCGAAGCATTTTTTGATCCCTTTTATCAAATTGGAGATGCCTCTGTAAATGACGAACGGCGTGAATTTATCTTGGGGTATTCTCTTTCGCAGCGGCTCTTGCTAGTGGTTTTTGTAGAACGCGCGGAGCGAACGCGCATCCTCTCGGCGCGTCGCGCAACTCGCGCTGAGAGGAAATTATATGAACAAGTCTGACGAAAAACTCGAATTGAATATACGCCCACGATCGACGCAAGCCGTCACACTCCTGATTCCCGCAGATGCGCTCGCTTCGCTCAAGCAAATCGCGCAGAGCCGCGATATGTCGCTCGAGGCGCTCCTCAAGTTATATATCGGACAAGGCTTGAGACAAGATGTATCAAAACTTTTTGGTGATCGCGTGATGGAAGCCGCTGCTCGCGTTCTGGCTCGGCATCTTGATTCCGACGAGGAAATCTCCGCAATCATACGCGAGATTCGCGTTGAAGCTTCGAGCTAGCTGGAGGGACGACTATGCTGGGCGTTCAGGATTTACGCAAAGGCACTACCTTTATTGATGACGACGGAAATTTGTACGTCGTGCTGGATTATTTGCACAACAAACAGGGACGCGGCAACGCGACCATCAAGACCAAGCTGCGGAATTTGCGGACCGGCTCGACCATTGAGAAAAGTTTTCAATCGGGCAGCCGCGTGCAGGATGTGCATCTCGACACTCATCAAGTGCAATACCTTTACCGCGACGGCGGCAATTATCATTTCATGGACACCGAGACGTACGAGCAGCCCGTGCTCAATGAAAAAATGATCGGCGAACACGGGGGTTTTTTGAAAGAAGGCACCACAGTCGAGCTGCTCGCGTACGAAGGCGCACCAATCAGTATCGAATTGCCCACCACGGTGGATTTAAAAGTGGTCGAGACCGCGCCGGGC
>JBBSHK010000110.1:0-8155 GCA_038253185.1 Anaerolineae bacterium
GATCAAGTTGTTAGACTCTTCGCGAATCACCGTCCGCACAAAGCCGCTTTGCACGAAACCGCAATCGCCGCCGATCACGTCCGCCCAATTGTAAAAAATTTTCCAGCTCTCGAACACCATCCTCGATTCGGGATAATTGTCGTAATGCTGGCGCACGAGCGCGGTGGACTTGCCGGTGCCGCCCGCCGCGAGAAAACTTTTTTCGAGCAGCGTGACATTTTTCATCCCGCGCCGGGCGAGATAATACGCGATGCTGGCGCCGATGACACCGCCGCCAATGATGACTGCATCTGCTGTTGGCATGGATGGTTGAAGACCGACGACGGAAGACGGGTGACAGAACCCCACCTCTCCTCCCCTTGTGAAGGGGAGGTTGGGAGGGGTCGTCCTTCCTCGTCTTCACGTCCTCGAAAAAAACTGATTGAAATCGATCGTGAGCAGCGCGATCGCCGCGAGCGCCAAAATAATTCCGAGCCACTGCTGTGGCGTAATCTCTTCGCGCAGGAGGAGAAAAGCGAGCGCCACCGTGACGGCGGGATACAGCGCGGAGAGTGGAATCGCGATGCTCGCGGGCGCGGCGCGCTGCAAGAGATAAAGAATCAACGTGCCGCTCGTACCGAGCACGCCTGATGCGACTGCCCAAAAGATCGAACCGCCTTGGATTTTCAGCGGCAGCAGGTCTTTGAAAAAAATAAAATAGAGCGGGAACATCGCGAGCGACGCGACTTGTCCCCAGACTAAAATTTGCAAACCGATGTCGCGGATCGCGAGTTTGGTCGTGATGCCCCACACGCCCCACACCAGCATCAGCACGACAGTGCCAATCAACACGGTTGCGTTCATAGACTCTTCTTTGCCCCAACACTTTCCGTCGCAATCCATTCTGCCGCGCGTTCGCCTACCATCAGTACTTCGTCGTAAAAAGTTTTATAGCCCAGTGCGTCCAGCTCGCGTTTGAATTGGTCGAGCGTCGCCTTGTCGTCGGCTTCCCACACTTCGAGGAATGAACCCGGCGTGCTCAATTTATAGCCGACGAGCGGTGTGACTCCCACCTTGCGCGCCGTCCGCGCGACCCGCGTGGCGAACGCTGCCTGTTCTTCTTCCGATAAAATATTCCACTCGGGCTTGAAATGTCCGATGATGATGAGGGCGAGACGCTTCATCCCTTCGCCTTTGGTTTTACCCCGGTACCCGCGGCGGGTGAATGGTGTGCTTGTGCTGCCCGATCAAGACCGCCAACATTCCGCCGCGCTGCGCGACATTGACCACTTGTTTTTGTGAAGCGCGTCCGAGGACTGCCAAGCCGTATTTCGTCGGCGCGAGTCCAATCACCACGTAAAAAGGCGCGTTGTGAATTTCGCCATTGTCCGCGACCACAGGGAATTCGTACACCGCGATGCGCGCGAGTCGCTGCACCACCCACTTGCCCGGCTCTGCCACGCCGCGCTGGATCGCCTGCTCCCAGTCGCTCTCCGATTCGGACGGTCCGATCAAGACACTTTCGCCGCCGTACGCGCGATTCGGTTTGATGACGAGCAGCTCTCGATTGCTGCGGACGAATTCGAGCAGGTCCACCAGTTCGCCGCGGTCGTCGGTGGTGTGGCGGTCGCTCAGCACGCGCGTCCACAGCACGTGGCGGCGAAAAACATTGCGCTCGTCCATCGTAAAATATTGCGCGTACTGCGGGTCGGTGAAAAGTTCAAAACAGGACTTGTGGTCGAAATCGCCCGCCATCGACGAGACCATCTGGTTCTGCTGCAAGAGATGTTTCATCGGGCGCACATTCAGCCCTTGCGCTTCCATTTCCGCCAGCTCGCGCACTTCGTAATCGCGATACGCGACATCGACAATATGATTCTCGTAATAGACCTGTCCGCCGCGCAGGTACAATTCTTCCGGATCGGCGTGATACACCTCGATGCCGCGCTCGCGATAAAAACTCAGCAGCGTTTCTTGTTCATTTGGACCGTCGCCGGAATATTTCGGATCGACGAGGCACACGGTGCGCCCGCTCCTGCCAATGGCTTCGGCGTGGTCCTGCAATTCGCGCATAAACATCTCGCGCAGATCGTCCGACGCGTTCAATTCCAAATCGGGCGCCAGCTCTTCCATCGCCGGAACGACAGTCGCCATAATAATTTCGTCGGCGGTGGGAATCAGATGAATGCCGCCCGCGCCGACGAGATTGGGTTCAATAAACGCGAGGCTGTCTTTGGAGAATGGACCCGTGAGGTCCGCCACCGCGTCGAGCCGCCCGAACACCGTGTGAAATTGATTGTGACTGGGACCCCACGTCTCCCACAGCCAGCGCGCTTCGCCTTCTTCGAGCGGCACGACCTGACGCACTTGGAAATCTTTCAAATATAGTTCGGGCATCCGCTTGAGCGCACCGAGCAGAGTTTGCGAAACGGTCTGGAAATAATTGAGCTGTTCGGAAAAGATTCCGAGCGGGCGCAGCATCACGTTGATGACTTCGGTCTTGCCGTCGCGCATATAAATGAGTTCGCGGCGCGCGGCTTCGTCGTGAACGGAATTGCAGAGTTGGCGCACGCGCTCGGGAGACAGTGAGGAGAAGACCCGGCGCAGATAACTGTCGAGCGAGACGCCGTGCAGCCCGTGTTCATCCGCCGAGGTGAAGGGGGTGAGCATGAGCCGAGTGTAGCGCGAATTAGAAGGTGCGTCAAGGAGTGGAGAGAAGTTGGCTAGGGCAATCGCATTTGAACTCGCGCCGAAGTGGGGTGGATACCTTTGTCAAGACACAAAATGGCCTTGAGTCAAGGTGTGTCCTTTCTGTTGATTCCAATTATGTCTTGCTGCGGCGAGGCGGCTGCGAATAAGAAGAGAATAATTAATAGAAGACAATGTTCAGTTTTTGGACCCAATGGGCACATGATATACTACCTGCAGCTGGTTTCAATATCTCACGAGTAACCTCTATCATATAGACCCTGGATCAAATTGTAGTTCCTGGCGCGTCTATGGCAATAATTGATTAAGCGAGGTCAATTTCAGGATTGTCTTAGGCACAAGAAGATCAGAGGCGGTATGGCTTCACGTCTATCATTACGTCTGTATATATTCGTCGGTGTGTTCGTCCTCGTCTTATTGATTACAGTCCTCGTCATCAGCTCCGGCAGTAGCGTGGGAAGTGCTGAGACCTCCATCATTCCTGCCGGCGTTGCCGTTAATCGCGCAATCGACGCTGCTATGCATGGGGGCATCTATGGCGGTCTGGTTGGTCAACCCACTGAGATACGCGGACAGGTAATGACCTATGGAGAGGCGCTTCGGTTCGTAGATGGTAGACCGCCTGACCCGAATTCTCTTCGTGGGAAAATGAGTGACAATGCAGTTTGGCTCATCATCTTTCGGGGGAATGTAGTCGAGCATGTGCCCGGTGCGCCAGGAGACCCTGCTAAGGGTGTTCCTGACATTCCTCCCAAAGATGTCACACACACACAGATGGCTGTCATTCTTGATGCTAACACCGCCGAGTCCATTGAAATGACCATGATTTCGCCTCAGCGAGTGCTGCCAGTCAACTCACTTTCTGTGTTGTCACTTCCCTCCGGACCGCAACTTCCCACACCCACCAAAGCTCCGATCAAAACAACAGCTCCATTTGCGACCCTTACTCCAGCACCTCCACATCCTTAATAGCAATTCCGCGCGCGGAAATTCAGAGACCCGAATCGGGATGTGCTTCAAGGGAAGTAGTCGCTAGTTGCTAGTCATTAGTCACTAGCGACTAGCAACTAGCGACTTTAATTTTTCGTACCCCGGCTTGGGAGAAAAATCGAGGTGCAGCAAACCAAAGTGCTGCTCGGGTTCTGCGCCGATGCTCTGGTCTTGCAAATCGTACCAAAAGATCGTCGGCGTTACGTCGAACAAATGGGTGTACACCTGCGCGAGCCAATTCGCCGCGTCGGTTTCGGATTGCAGCGGCGCGGTCTGCCACCACGGCGCATCGTTCGGCACGCCGATCTCGGTCAGCCACAGCGGAATTTTTTCATCGCCATTTTTATTCAGCACCGCGCGCGTCGCCGCGATTTTTTCGCGCACCGCATTGATGCCGCTGTTCGGCAGCATATACGGATGAATCGCCATCACGTCAAAATAATTTTTCGCGCCCGCGGCGTACGCCTCCGCGATAAAATTGGTCGCGAGTCCTGACGCCGCATCACCATCGATGCCATTGCCCGACATTCCCGCGAACACGACCACTGCCTTCGGGTCGGCGTACTTGGCGGCGAGGTACGCCTCTTGCAAGAGTTGCGCGTAGTGCGCCGCGTTCGGCTGCGGTTTCCAGAATCCGATCGTGTTCGGCTCGTTCCAGATCTGCCAGACGCGCACCTCGCTTTTGAAATGTGAAACCAATTCGTACGTGTACTGCGCAAAATCATAATTGCGGCGCGGCTCGGAATACAAGCGCACGCGCCAGTCGTTCGAGTCTTGCGCCGACGATGCCCACCAACTCGAATAATCCACAATCGCGAGAATGTCCAATTTGTGCGCGCGCACGATTTGCACCATCGCGTCGTAATCCCGAAATTCCCAACGATGCTCTTCGGGATTCAACATATCCCAATTGAAATCGATCCGCACCGCCTGAATCCCCGCGGCTTGCGCCAACTCCGCCGCGCGGGTCACCTCCGCCAGCGTGGGATAATAACCCGCGCGGCGTCGCTCGAAATGCGCGGTGACGCCGTACTTCCATGTCGGGACTAATGCGCCGCCAATCGCCACGATCCGCCGCGTTGAGCTTGCACTTTTGCCAGCGCGGTCTTTCACCGTGACCGTCGCGGTGTACTCACCCGCCTGAGTAAAAGTGAACGGCGCGGGTTTCTCCTCCGCGCTGTCCGTTTTCCCATCGCCGTCGAAATCCCATTCGACCTGATACGGCGATGCGCCGCCGGAAATTTTTGCAGCGAAGGTGACACTGAACGGCGCGCGTGCGGCGACTTGCTTGAAGGATTGATTCGAGTCGGGTGTGATCTCGGCGCGGAGCGCGGGGTCGGCGGTCGGCGTTGGCGGAATGAGGGTCGAGCGCGGAGTTGTGGTTGTATTCAGAGCGGTGGTGGGTGGGGTCGTAACGGAGCACGCGCAGAGGAATACGAACGCGAGTAAAAAAAGAAAGTGCCGCATCTGCGATTTTGAAAATCGATTAACTGACTCGCAGCGGAGCAGCGACGACGTCGGTGATCGTCTCTTTGCCGGTGGTCACCTCGCGCACCACCAATACCGGACAGCGGGCGCGCTGCACCAGCCGATCGGTCACGCTTTCCATAAAAAATCGTGACGCCGCCGCGGCAGTGTAGGACGAGCCGAGCACGATCAAATCGTAACTGCCGCTGCGCGCTTCGGCGATCAATTCGTCCACGACCAAGCCGCGCGCCAATTTCAATTCCGGCTCGATGCCGATGAGGCGCAAGGTCGCGGCGGCATGTTGAAACGCTTTCGCTTCGACCGAATTGGAATTGATAAAGCGCGTCAGGTTTTCATCCACACTGTCGAGTCCTGAGAACATACGCGGCGCGCGCTCGGTGACATGGATCAAGGTCGGCTGCGCGCCAAACGCTTTGGCGATCAAGCCCGCCCAGCGCAAGACTTGAAAACCGGTGGGACCGGAACCGACCGCGATCAGCAGTCGCTTGATTTTTTCGCGCCGACGACGAACGATGAGGACGTTCGCGTGAATGTCGGCGAGCAGCGCGTGCGGCACGGTGCCAAACAGAAAACCCGACATCCCGCGCCGCCACATCTTGCCGACGATGACAAGATCGAATTTCTGCGCGCCGCTGACCGCGCGCAGCGCCGGCAGCCACTCACTCGCGAGTTGGATCAGCTCCGCATCGACTCCTGCGGCGCGCAACCGTTCCGCCGCGGCTTCGCCGCGCCCGCGCGTTTCTTCCGATTCGAGCACGATCATCGGCGATCTGAACTCGCGCGCGAAAGCCAGACCGAGTCCGATACTTTCGTCGTCGGCATTGACGAGAAATTTCATACGCCACCTACCAAGCCGAGCAGCCGCAGTGCGACGAGCAGCGCGCCGATGATCGGCAGCACTGAAAATGCCAGCCGAATTTTCGGTCCGCCGACGTGACGTGTCGCCATCGCGCCGATTTGCGCGCCAACCGCCGCGCCGGTGTGCATTACCAGCGCGATCATAATATCGACATTGCCTTTGAACCCGTGCGTGAGGGTCGCGTAACCCGAAGAGAAAACGACTTCGAGCAAATCCGTTCCCACCGCGAGATGCGTCGGCACGCCGAATACATAGATCAGTGTCGGCAGACGGATATAGCCCGCGCCACCGCCGAGCAAGCCGCTGAAAACGCCGCTGATGTACGCGCCGACCAAGATCACCCAGAGCGAAATGGACGGAATGCCCGACGCCGGGAACGCGATCATCGGCGGAATTTTGATCGCTTGAAATCTTTGCGCGATGCCCACGAACCCGACCGCATGGCGAGCTTCGAGTTCCGTCATCCGTTCCGCGCGCACCCGGCGCAGAGTCTTGAAACTTTCGTACGCCACGAACGCCCCAATCACAATTGAGATGATGATATAGATGATGCCGATCACGGCATCGATGGACTTGCTCGCTTTAAGCGCCTGCACGATTTGCGCGCCGCTCTCGACGCCCAGCGTGGTGCCAATGAGCATGAATGCCGCGAGCCGCAAATCGACGTGACCAAAGGCGCGATGCCGCCGCGCGGCGACAATTGATTTGCCGGTGATGTGCGCGCTGTCGGTCCCGATCACGAAATTCATCGGCATGCCCGCGGCGAACATTAGCGGACCGGCGATGAAACTTCCGCCGACGCCAAAAAAACCGCCGAGCACGCCGACGATAAAGCCGACGATGCCGAGATAAAAAGGACTGATGTGAACGCCGGAGATTGGGAAAAACATGGGTCAATGGACAATGCCAGACGCTGATGAGCAATGACTGACGACTAACAACGAATAACGAAGGACGACCCTTCACAGATTCAGGCGGTCGAGCAGATAGCTGGTCACGCTCTCTAGAAAAAGCCCCTGAAAAATCATCAAGCCTAACCCGAGAAAAGCAGATGCGCCCAGATTGGTTTTAAAAAGATTGACCAGCGGCGCGGTAAAAAAGTTGAGGATAAGAAAAAGATAAATGACGACAAGCGTCAGGTAAATGACGATCTCTAGCGCGAGTCGAATCAGCGTGCGTCGTACTTCATCCGAGATATGCATGAGTTAGTTGTTGGTTGTTAGTTATTGGTTATTCGTCATTAGTTGTTGGCTGTTAGCCATTGCTCGTTCGCGTTTGGCATTGTATATTGTCCATTGCTCGTTGCTCATTGCTCATTGTGTGCCTTATTCATTCACGACTCGCCTCGCACTTCGCGTTCCAACTCTTGAAAGAAATCGAGCATAAATTGGTGGCGCGTGTCTGCCAGTGCCCGCGCGGTCGGCGTATAAAAAAGTTCGCGCAGCTTGGATAATTTAACAGAGAACTCGGCAACCGGGCTATGCTCGGAATTATGTTGGTCGCGCGTGGCATTCGCTCCGTCGCTCGGCTCCGAATACAATTTTTGATTGAGCGACCCCGCGACCGCGTAGGCGCGCGCCACGCCCAGCGCGCCGATCGCATCGAGCTTGTCCGCGTCGAAAAGAATCTGCGCTTCGATTGTCGCGGGGCGACGCATGCCGCGAAAACGATGAGTGCGAATCGCCTCCGCGACTTGATCCGCGAATGCCTGCGACGCGCCTGTGCTCAACAAAAGCTCGCGCGCTTGTTCCGCCGAAACATCGGCGTGATCGAGCTTCACCGCGCCGTGGTCTTCGTCCGCGCGCGCGAGGTCGTGGAGCAGCGCGGCGGCGCGCACCACCTCAATGTCCGCGCCCTCCGCCCGCGCGATCTTTTCCGCCATCGCCACCACGCGCAGGATGTGATCGAAATCGTGCGCGCTGTCCGCGTTCGTATAAAATTTTCTCGCCGCGTCAATAGAGATCATAGAATCGATTCTCAGGAGTGGGCTTATTATACTCGAACGGTGACGAAAGACGAATGAGGCAGGGCGGGGGCTACCCGAGACGGATTTAGGAGTGGCTAAAGTTGTGTAGGTATCGGTCGTTTGTCATTTCGAGCGAAGTCGTAGCTTGCCTTGGCGCCTTACGA
>JBBSHK010000111.1:0-8119 GCA_038253185.1 Anaerolineae bacterium
ATTTTGAACAGCATCGCGAATTTGTTCATGAACTATTTGATTAATTTTCCGCTACGCGCGAATCGCAGCTCGACGGCGAGCACGCCCATAATTGACCAGACTGCTGAGCTACCGAGTTTTCTCCCCGGCTCACATTGGGGCGTGGGATTTATTCTCGCGCTCGCCGCCGTCGCGCTTGTTTGGGTGTACTTGTGGCGTTCCGCAGCGGGTTACGAACAGCGCATGGCGGGACAGGCGCCCGCATTCGCCAAGTACGGCGGGATTCGCAGTGAACGAGCGGCGATACGCGGAATGATGTTCAGCGGCGCGCTGGCGGGACTCGCCGGCGCGATCGAAGTCCTCGGCGTGAACCATCAACTGGTGCAAGGATATTCCTCCGGTCTTGGTTTCGATGGCGTCTTGGTGGCAATTCTCGGACAGGTGACGCCCATCGGCGTGGTGCTTGTCGCCATTCTGTTTGCGGGCATTCGGCTCGGCGCACAAATCGGCTTACAGATTACGACCAGCATTCCGCGCGAGTTGGGCGGCGGCATTCTCGCGCTCATCATCTTGTTTGTCTCGGCGCGTTCGATTTACACCGACCTGCTTGATTGGGTTCGCAAACTGTTCGCGCGCCGCGCGACCGGAAAGGAATCGCCGTGAATTTTCAAGCAATCACCAACGATATCCTCACGCTCGCGGTGATTCGCAGCGGCATTCGCCTCGCCACGCCCATCATTCTCGCGGCAATCGGCGGCGCGCTGTGTAATCGCGCGGGCGTGCTGAATTTCGCGCTCGAGGGCATGATGCTCTTTGGCGCGTTCTCAGGCATCGTCGCCGCGTTTCTGCTGGGCAATACGTACCTTGGCGTCGGCGTGGCGGTGATCGCGGGTGGACTGATTGGCGCGGTGTTTGCATTTCTCTATCTGCGTTACAAAATCGATCTGGTGATTCTCGCTATTGCGATCAACTTGTTCATCTCGGATATGACGGTGTTTTTCTTGCGGACTGCCTTTGGCGCGTTCGGTTCGTGGTCGGACCCTAGCATCAAACAGTTGCCTGATATTGACATTCCCTTGTTGAATCAAATTCCCATTCTCGGCGATTTGTTGAGCGGTCACAATGTTATTGTTTATGCTTCGTGGATCGCGTCGGTTGCGGCGTATAGCGTACTATTTCACACAAAGTTCGGAAGGCACATCCGCGCGGTCGGGGAGAATCAGGCAGCCGCGGAAACCGTGGGCATCAACGTCGCCTCGGTAAAATTTTTCGCGCTGGTCATCAGCGGGTCGCTCGCGGCGCTCGGCGGCGCGTTCCTGTCAGTCGGACACTTGACCCTGTTCACGCGCGATATGAGCAATGGGCGCGGCTGGCTCGGCATCACCGCGGCGCTGTTTGGATTGAACCACCCGATCTTTGTTTTCTTTACCGGACTGTTTTTTGGCTTCGCCGATGCGTTCGCAGTGCGCCTGCAAACGGTCACCACCATTCCTCCAAGCCTCGTTCAATTCCTACCCAATGTCGCGGCGCTGGTCGCGCTGACGCTGGTGGGCTTGCGCGGTAAATTGCGCGAGAGCCTCGCGCGTCGCCAATTCCGCCTGCGCGCGCGTCAACCTCTCTCGCCCGTTCCGCCGACCTCGCCGGCGGAATAATTCTTTCACGCCCCAAATACCAAATTGATCTGGCTCGGCAGGCGTCCCACGTCGCGGTGGTCGCGGTGGGCGCGTTTGACACAGTGCTCGTAAAGTGTTATAATTGTCCTATAACAATTAGGACAATTGGTAGAGGAGCAGCGGGCAATGCAGATTCGGTTGGAGGGAGATGGCACGGTGCCGGTGTACCGTCAGATCGTCGAGCGGGTCAAGGACGAAGTCGCGCTCGGTAAATTGACGGCGGGTGAACGGCTGCCGACGGTGCGGCTGTTGGCGCAAGAGTTAAAGGTGGACCGCAACACCGTCGTGCGCGCCTATCGCATTCTTGACCGTGACGGCGTGATTTCACTCCAGCATGGACGCGGCACCTTTGTGCGGGCGCACACGCAGCATCCTGACCTGCGCCATTTGCGCGAGGAACGATTGGAGCTTTTGCTGGGTGAAGCCATCGCGCGCAGCTTGAGTCTCGGTTACATGCCGGTCGAAATCGAGCGCGCCTTTTTGAAACGGATGACCGAGTGGCAGCGCGCGCGGAAAAAAGTTGCTCCTGAGGCGCGCGGCAAGCGCCGAAGCAACGGTAAGGGGAGGCAATAAATGTATGGTATCGAAGTCGCCGTAATTCTGTTGGCGGTTGTCATATCGATTGTTCTCATCTGGACGTCGCCCCAGTGGATGAACGCGCTGGCGCGAGGAGCAACGCGGCTGTCGCGTCGTATTGACCGCGCCGGTGTGGCAATTGAAAAAACTTTGGGCATCGATTCGGAAGCGTCAACCTACGTCGTGGACAGCAAACGCAAAGCGGACGTTGACGATATTCCTATGGAGGAGAGATAAATGAGCAGCAGACGTTTTGGAAATAATCCGGAAGTGCCGGATGTTTTTCGCGGTGGCGGCAACTTTCACCTGCCGACGGGGCGAATCATCGCCATCATCATTGTGTTGTGTGTCGCGTTAACGGTGCTTTTCGCAGGATTCTCGGCGATTCAACGCGTGGACCCCGGTTTCACCGCGATCATTGTTGACTACGGCGCTGGCACGACCTCGGGCGGCACTAGTTTTACGCAAGCGCCGACCGGGTCCTTCTTTTTGATCAATCCGCTTACGCAGCGTGTCGCCAAGTATCCGCTCTCGCAGCAAACGCTGACGATGGTTCGGCGCGCGACCGAAGGCAAAGTGCAGGGCGATGATTCGGTGGAATGTAACGACATCGCGGGCGTGCGTATCAACATCGACTCGTCCACCCTCTGGCGCGTGAAACCCGATCAGGCGGGACAATTGTACTTTTTGCGTCCAAATATTCCGTTGACCGGCGAAGGCGGCAATGATGTCGAAGACCTGGTCGTGCGCCGCGAAGTTCGTTCCGCCATCACGGTCGTGTGCGGCACGATGAGCTACGAGGCGATCTATGGCGCAGACCGGTGAAAGTTCGCCAATGCCGTGCGTGACCAGTTGCAAAGGAATCTCGACGCGCAGCATATCGCGGTGGACAGTTTCCTCGCGGGTGAAGTGTACTTGCAGCCGGAATTGGCGAAAGCGATCGCGGATAAAGTGAACGCGCAGCAACAAGCGCAGCAAGCCGCGTTCTTGAAACAAAAGGCAGAGAACGAAGCGCTCGCGAGTGTGGCGACCGCAGAGGGCGCGAAAAAAGTTCGCATCCTGCAAGGCGAAGCGGAAGCCGAGTACATCAAATCGGTGAACGCGCAGCTCGCCGCCGCGCCGCAGTACATTCAGTACGTGTTCAGCAGCAAATGGAACGGCACGCTGCCGAATACCTTGATCACGGACGGCAAGAGCACGCCGCTCCTGCAACTACCAACTACGCCGATCACTCCGACGGTTGGCACAACCAGCCCCAGCGGACAATAGAATAATTGCTCTCAATCAAGGGGCACGCGGCCGCGTGTCCCTTTTTATTTTGTGCGCTCACCCTCGCTCGCCTTCTGCGAAAAATTATGCTATGCTGTTCAGCGCTTTGGCGTTCGTTTCTTCTTCCGTTCGCCCTATCTTGAGAATTAATCCATGCGCCTCCCGGTGATCGAAACGCGCGGCACCCACTTTCAAGTCGGTCAGCAGATCGGTGTCGCCGCGCGCGCGTCGCTGCAATCAATGCATCAAGAGATGCGACGAGCGTACGGCGAACGCTGGAGCTATTTACTCGCGCAGAGTCAATATTTTCTGACTGCGACGGAAAAACATTTGCCGCGCATCGTGGGAGAGCTACGCGGCTGCGCAAAAGGCGCGGAGATTCCGTTCGACGATTTGTTTTTAATGAGCATCGAGGAATTATTGTACGAAGAAGTGCGCGGCAATGAAAACTTCCCCCCTTGTAAAGGGGGGATTGAGGGGGGTAAGGGTTGTTCCGATCTCGCTGCCGCGCCGCCCGCGACAATTGACCGCAAAGTCTGGTTGGCGCACAATAATGATTTGGGACGGAGCGCGGTCGAGCATCTCTATGTAACCCACTTTTGCGCGGAGGGCGAGCCAGAAATTCTCGCCGTAACCGTTGGCGGACTTTTCATCAGCATCGGTCTCAATCGCGCGGGCATCAGTCTCACCGGCAATCAGCTTTACGCGAATGATTCGCGCGTCGGCGTGCCGCGTCTCCTCATCGTGCGCGACATCCTCGCGCAAACTGATTTTGATTCCGCCATACAATCCGCCTGTTTGTCAGAACGTGCGTCGAGCTATAACAACCTGATTGCGTCTGACGATGGGCGCATTGTCAACGTCGAGGGTTCGGCAACAGATTATGAATTAATTGCTGCCGAAGAAGGTCTCACGGTTCACACCAATCATTATCTCGCGGAAAAGATGAAATGCTTCGAAGTGGCGGGTGAGCGCGTCGAACCCTCTGCCGCGCGCTGCCGCCGCGCCAAGCACTATGCGGAAAAGTATCGCGGTAAAATTTCGCGCGAGGTCTGCGAAATGTTTTTGCGCGATCACGTTTTCGCGCCGTGGTCGGTGTGCAAACATTCGGGACTGAGCGTCACCGTCTTCAGCGCGATCATCAATCTCACCGACCAGCAGCTGTGGCTCGCGCGCGGCAATCCGTGTCAGAATGAGTACGCGCGTTACTCTTTTTCTAAAGCAGATTTATTGGTGTAAGCCTGTTCTAATTTCAGCTCGCCGGGGAGACATTTATGGCAACATTGACCGCCGCGGACGCAATTAACTCGCGCGATGTCCAGACCGCGCGCGCGTATCGGCGTGTGGTCAGAAGTTGGTCCCTCTACGATGTCGCGGATCATGCCTACATCACGACGCTCGCGGGGACTTTTTTCCCGCCGTACTTTATCGCCATCGCCGCGCCCGCGTTTTTCATCGCGGGGCAGAATGCGAACGACCCTGCGGCGCAAGCGCTCGCGCTCGACACTGCCTCGAATGTCTATGCTTTCACGGTTTCGATTTCGCTGTTCGTTGCCGCGCTGCTCGCGCCCGTGATCGGAACTTACGCGGATATTACGGGTCGGCGCAAGCGGCTGCTCATCGTCGCGACCATCATCGGTGGCGCGCTTTCCTCGTTGATGTTCACCGTTATCACAGGATTATGGCTGTGGGGGCTGGTGCTCTACTTTCTCACACAACTTGCTATCAATATTGCTCTTGGTCTAAATAGCAGCTTGCTGCCACATATTGCTATACCAAGTGATATGAACCGCGTTTCCAGTCTGGGTTACGCAATGGGTTACATTGGTGGCGGCGTTTTGCTGCTGCTGAATACCGTGCTCTTTTTGTTTGCGGATAAGCTCGGGATTGACAGCGGACTCGCCGTACGAATCGCCTTTCTGTCGGTCGGCGTGTGGTGGATCGGGTTTATGATTCCGACTGCGCTGAATGTACCCGAGCCGCCCGCGGTGCCGCTCGCGCACGGCAGCCGCGGTAACCCGGTGCGCGACGCGTTCACCCGGCTCGGTCATACCTTCCACGACCTTCGACATTACCGCGAACTGTTCAAAATGCTGATCGCCTTCTGGTTGTACAGCGAAGGCATCGGCGCGATCATTTTGCTGGCGACGGCGTACGGCGCGGCGCTCGGGCTGGGCACGGCGGTGCTCATTGGCACGCTGCTGATGACACAATTCGTCGCGTTCCCCTACGCGCTGATTTATGGTCGCATTCCGAATGCGGCGAGCAAGTGGCGCAGCGCGTTCGTCTCAATGCTGATCTGGACGGGCGTGACGATGCCGCTGCTCGGCGCATACGCCAATGCGGCGAATGGCGGTATCCTGCTTGGGTTTGAATTGATCGCCGCCGATCAGATTCTCGGAATTTTATTTTCCGTTTTCATCGGTCGCCGTTTGTTCGCAGGTCTGACGGAACGGCTCGACACGAAACGCGCGGTGATTCTCGGTCTGCTGATTTACACCATCATTCCAGTCTGGGGATTTTTCCTCAAGACGCAGGCGGAATTTTTTATGATCGGCTGGATGGTTGGTACGGTGCAGGGCGGCACGCAGGCGCTGAGTCGTTCGATCTATTCGAGCTTGTCGCCGAGATTAAAGTCAGGCGAATTTTTTGGGCTGTATGGTCTGAGCGAAAAATTCGCGGGTATTCTCGGTCCGTTGCTCTATGCGGTCGTCGGCGTCATCACCCACGACCCACGGTCAAGCGTGCTCTCGATTTCGGTTTTCTTTCTCATTGGAATGTTTATGCTCTCACGCGTAAATGACCGTGAGGGCGCGCAAATCGCCGCGGCGGAAGAGGCGCAGATCGAAGCGGTGAAAGCAGCGGATTAGTTGTTATTTGTGGAGCATTCTTCAGTCAAAAGTAATTGGTGATCGACTCTCACGCGGATACTCAGTTGAACTCGCTGACCAGCGATTAACAACAAATCACGAACAACAAATCACGAACAACGAATCACGAACAACGAATTACGAACAACTGATGTCTCCTCTCACCTGGCAAGCGGTCGCGCGACGCGATCCTCGCTCGCCGCCCATCGTGATGGCGCATCGCGGCGCGTCGGATGACCTCCCGGAGAATACGCTCGCCGCTTTTTCGCTCGCGCTGGAGCAAGGCGCGCAAGTACTCGAGACCGATTTGCGTTTCACGCGCGACGACGAAATTTTGTTGATGCACGATGCGACGCTCGACCGTACGACGAACGGCAGCGGGCGCGTCAGTGAACTGACATTGGCGCAAATAAAAAAAGTTCGCTCGCGCCACCCGCTCACGGAACAGTTCAGTACCGAGCCACCGCCTACACTGAAAGAACTCTTGCAGTTCACGCGCGGAGAAACTCCACTTGCGCTGGAGTTGAAAGACGATCGCTTTTTAAATCCGCACGACGCCGAGCGACTCGTCAATCTGCTCGCGCGTTACGAAATGTTTGAGAGTACGGTGCTCGTTTCGTTTTCGCTCGCGCGGATGCTGACGTTTCGGAGCATCGCGCCGCAGTTGCGAATCGGGATGATTACGCTTTCCAATCCGCTGCCGCGTTTTCCCACCGAATTTCTCGGACCGTTTTATCCGCTGCTTTACCTCAATCCGTTTTATGTGCGTTGGGCGCGTCGGCTCGGCAAAATTGTTTGTCCGCTTGATCCCGCGCCCGAGTCGCGGCTCGGCTATTATCGCCGCCTCGGCGTGCCAGTGCTCTTGACGAATCATCCCGCGCAGACTCTCGACGCGCTGCGATTGTGTTAAAATGATTCTCGCTGAGCTAGTTCTCCTCTGTACACACAACCTCACAGTTCCCTTTGCCCGGCTTAGATAATCTCTTACCGCAAGGAAAAACCAATGTCGCGATTCAAAAGTCGAGCGATCATTATGCGCGTCCTGACGTTGCTGTGCTTGCTTACGACGTGGTATGCACCGAGCGCGCAGTCCTTCTCCTCCTCGCTTGCCTCACTTTTCTTCTCTGATATAATCACCGCGTGATCGAAGCATCGCGGCGCGTGCTCTTTTTTCCCTCACGCGCCGCGTTTGAGCAAATCGACGCGCGGGCGAATCTCGGTCGCGCGATCATTTTTGCGGCGGGCGCGGGTCTCGTGCTCGGCGTGAGCGGCGGCGTCATCAATCTTTTCTTCGCGGATGAAGCGATCGGAAATATTGTGCCGCTCGCAATCTTTAACGCCATTCGACTAGTGGTCGCGCTCTTGGCGACACAAGGTCTCATTTACGAATTGGCGCGAGTGACGGGCGCGCACGGCGCCTTTGAACGACAGGCATATCTCGGCGCACTCTTTAATGTGCCGCTCAATTTCGTCGCCGCCTTCGCTTCCGGTTTCAACAGTCTCTTGCCCGGAGCAGGAATTGCAATCGGCGCGGCAATCCTGTCTTATCAAATCCTTCTCACGATTCCATTGTTGCGCGCGGTGCACGGCAATGAGTGGCGCGCGCCCGCGTGGTGGGTGGTGCTGATCGCGCTGGTGGGGAACACAGCCGGTGTGGCGATCAGCGCGGTCCTGCCGCAATAATTTTTTTAATGGCTTCACAGGAGCAAGCGATGCGAGAACATTGGCATATTTGGCTCGACCATTTGCGCG
>JBBSHK010000112.1:0-8051 GCA_038253185.1 Anaerolineae bacterium
CCTGACCGTGGAGCACATCGTCAATAATTCTCTGGCGATCGGTGGCGTACCATAATGCCTGGCGCACTTCGGGCTGTTGGAACCGCGGCTTGTCCAAATTCAAAAAGACGACCGAGTAGCCCGATACACGCGCGTTGTAAAGCGTGAGCGTTTTCATCGCGCGCGCCTGAATAATATTTTCCGGCGAGATTTCAGAGATGCCTTCGATTTCGCCGCGACCGTAGGCTGCAAACAGACTTTCATAATCAGGGTAAAATTTGAAAACGAGATTGCCGAGATAGGGACGTGAACCCTGGTAACGCGGGTTGGGCGAAAGGGTGGCGTGATCGGCAGTCAATTCGTCCAGCACGAAAGGACCGGTGCCGATCGGGTGACGGTTAAAGGCAGACACTTGCAACTCTGACGCGCTCACCGGTTTCAAGCGGTGCGCGGGCAAGAGTCCGATGGTGGTGTAATCCATAAATGGCGCGAACGGCTCGCTCAATTGAAAGCGCACGGTCGAGGGATTTACTTTGGTAATCGCGACGGTGCGCCACAGGTCGGCGATGTGCGAGAGTCCTGGATAGTCCGACGATTGAATCGTCTGGATCGTATAGAGTACATCGTCGGCAGTAAAGGGCGCGCCATCCGACCACTGCACGTCGCTGCGCAGGGTAAAGGTGTAGACCAGCCTATCGGGGGAGATGTCCCACTTGCTGGCGAGGTCGGGCTTGATCGCGCCGCCTTCCTCTGTGCGCGTGAGACCGTCAAACACCAGTGCGGCGAGATCGCGATCGGCGCTGTTATATTGATCGAACAGTGGATTGATGGCGTTGGGATGTCCGGCGATGCCTTCGACGTAGGTGCCGCCATAGTCCGGTTTTTCGACCGTGCTGAAACTAAAGGCAAGCGACGCCAGCATGATTCCGAGAAAAACAATTCCCAGAACGGCGATGAGTGCCTGCCAACGAATGTGGAGCATACGAAGTTAGTCGCGTGGTCAACTCGTCTCCTGGTCGGGTTGTCGTAATATTGATGAACAGTCGACCACGCGACTATTCGACCCTGAGACTACAAGACTAGCCGGCTATTGGTTAGGAGAAAAGACGCGGCGCGAGTGCGCTGAACAGCGAGAGGATCAAAAAGATGGTGGCGAGGATCACCGTCAGATTGAAAAGCGTGGCTTCCAGCCCGCGGCGCTGGTGGTAAACGGAGCTATCGCCTCCGAAAATTCCGCCCAAGCCCTCGCCTTTCATTTGAATCAGCAGAATGACAATGAGCGTAACCGAGACGATGATCTGGATAATATTGATCGCGACTATCATTAGTTTTTCCTTCTACTGGATGACTCTGCATTTCACGACTGATTCTTCTCACCCATGTAACTGACACGCGTGCTGAATCTGAGACAGCAATGAAAGCGAATCGAGGTTTTGAAATGTGTTGTGGCAAGTGAATCGAACCGAACGGCGCGATTATAGCACGCGCCAAGACGGCGGGCAAATTATGTCACAGGTCGTGAGCCAATGATTCTGAGGCAAGAAAACGGGGAGGGCTTGGTCGCCCTCCCCGTCGAACTTTAGCGCGGAACGAATTTCACCGCGGGACGAACTTGACCGCATCGAACACCAGCGTATAGCAGACATAACACTCGTAGGTTACATCCGAGAGCGAAACATTTTCGCCACCCGCTGCGGAGAAATAATAGGTGCCCAAGCTGACCCATTGGTTAGAATAGTTCGCCTGCGCGAGCGGCACGAGGTCGTACACTCCCGCGTGCGCGATCCAATAACGCGCGTTGTGGGTCGAAGCGATGCCGCCGGGGATGTAAACGAACACTTCGTAATTCCGCGCGGCGGGAAGGGACGGATACCAGCGCGCCCAGTTGTAATCCGGCGCGGCATAATAATTGTTCCACGTCCAGTGTGAATCACCAGCATAACCGCCTGCGGTGCGCCAGCACGAAGCGCAGCCGCCCTGCACCCAGCCACCATCGTTGTCATCCACAATGATCTCGCTGCCGGACACCGCGCCCGCGACAATCTGCAAATGAATCTCGGCGTAACCCGCGTGCTCGTAATATTCGACGTGCCAGTTGTGATTGCCGGGGCTGAGATAAAAGCTCGAGCGATACGTCGTGTTCGCGCCTTGATCGAACCACGCGTCGATCTGTGGGACGCCGTCCACCCACACGCGCACGCCATCGTCGGCGCTCACGCTGACCGTATAGTAGCCGCCCGAGGCATAGCGCACTGAATCCCACTTGGCGGAAAAGTTGTCGGCGGCAATGCCGCTGCCCGGACTGTTATAGCCCCAGGTAAAGTTCACATCCGCGTCATTGCGCGTAAAGGTGGGCGAGCCGCCGAGGTACGGATTGTTGTAGTAATATCCGGTCCACGATCCCGCCGCCGGTGCGACTGCCCACGCGAGCTGCGCGATGGCGCCGCCCGCGTTCTCATAATATTCCACGCGTAGCGGATAAGTCCCCGCCGAGAGTGTGATGTCGCGATTGTAGGTGGTAGGTCCCTGATCGTACCACGCGTCGAGCAGCAGCGTGCTGCCGACCCACACGCGCATTCCATCGTCGGTCGTCGCAGTAAAGCGATAGGTGCCCGCGTTGAAATATTGATTGCGCGTCCAGCGCACCGAAAAGTGGTCGACTGGAATCGCGGGATCGGGCGAGCCGCTGCCCCAATTGAAATTGATTGCGGTGTTATTCACCGTCAGCGTCGGCGAGCCGGAGAGAGTTTCATTGTTAAAATATTCGCCCTTCCAATCGGGATAGCTGGCGGCGCTCGTGATTTCCAACTGCGCGAGCGCGCCGCCCGTTTTCTCATAATATTCCATTCGCAGCAGATGGTACCCTTTGCTCAGGTTCCGCGTGGTCGCGCGCGCGAGCGGCGCGTGATCGTACCACATATCGATGACGAGAGTATTGTCGACGTACAAGCGCGAGCCATCGTCGGTCGTCATCGTCAAAGTGTAATTGCCCGCGCTGCTGACGTAATACCAGCGCTGCCAGCGTACCGAGAAATAGTCTGCCGGAACGTGGACGTCTGGTTGACCCAAGCCCCAGTCGAAATTGATTTGCGGGTCATCGCGCACCACCACCGGCGAGCCGCTGAGCGTCATATTGTTAAAGTACTCGCCCGTGTAAGCGACAGTCGATTGAGCAGTGGCGACCGGAGTTGCGCCGAAAGAGAGCAGCAACGCGATCGCGATGAGAGTACTGGAGAGAGCGGCGAGGCGAACCCAGCGTGACATAATTTCTCCTCCTGAAGAATCTATAATGTATTGTCTGACTGCCACGCGTTGTGGCGTCAAAATATAAGACGAGGCGAAACGGACACAAGTTCCAAAACTCAAAATGGAAACTGTACGAGGAGCATCAGCGCCGCGCACGCGATCGCGACGAGCACCGCGAAAAAATCGCGCGCGGTCGCGTGCAGCTCGACAAAGCGTGTCCGTCCCTGACTCCCGAGGTAACCGCGCGCCTCCATCGCCACGATCAATTCCTCCGCGCGCTGCAGCGCGGCGAGAAACAATGGCACGAGCAGTGGGATTAATTTGCGCGTCTGCTGGATGAAACGCACTCGGCTGACACTCCCAAAATCCGCGCCGCGCGAAACTTGCGCCTTCATCAAGCGTTCGGTCTCCTCCGCGATGATCGGCACGAACCGCAGGGCAATCGTCAACGTCAGCGCGAATTCATGCGCGGGGATTCTGAGAATATTGAGTGGCGCGAGCAAACTCTCCAGTCCGTGCGATAACTCGGTCGTGCTCGTCGTCAGCGTCAACAGACTCACCAGCAAAATTAATTCGACCAGACGCGCGATGGAAATGATCACCAACTGCGCGCTCGCCTGAGTGACCGTGACAAATCCAATCTGCAAGAGCACCGGACTGCTCGCGCTCGCGGGTGAAAAGATCAATTGCAAGAACGCGAGCGCAATAATAAATGGCAGCGCTGGACGGATACCGGCGAGCGCATAGCCAAGTGGAATGCGCGCCGCCGCGACGAGCAGCAGCACGACGACGACCAAAATAATATTTCCAACATAGGAGCCGGTGAAAGATGTCGTCGCGATCAGCGCGACGAACGCCAGAATTTTCGCGCGCGGATCGAGGGCGTGAATCGAAGAACCGGTCGGCAGGTACTGACCGATGGTGACATTCCGCAGAAATTCAAATTCGTCCATAAGGTTGAGTGTCAGGTAATTGGGTGGTTAGGTGGTCAAGTGATTGCGGCGATGTTGTCATTACGATCCACCCGTCAAGAATTTTGCGATTGCTGCAACTACCTCTTCAATCGTCAGCACGTTCGCATCAATCGCAACACCGCGCGCGCGTAATGATTGCGCCAACTTGAGCGCGGGGGGCGGATTGAGACCAAAGCTCGCAAGCTCCTCGACGCGGGAAAAAAGTTCGCGCGGCGAGCCGCTGAACGCAACGCGACCTTCGTCGAGAACGTAAACGCGGTCGCACACCTCGGCGATTTCGTCCATATGATGCGATACGATCACACTTGTGAGATTCTCTTTTGCGCGCCACTCTTTCAACTGCGCGAGGAATTCGCGGCGACCGCGCGGGTCGAGTCCCGCCGTCGGTTCGTCGAGCACGAGCACGCGCGGCTCCAACGCGAGCACACCCGCGAGCGCGGCGCGCCGTTTTTCGCCCCCGCTCAAAGTGAGCGTGACGCGGTCTTTGAATTCGTCAAAATCCAGACCGACGCGCGCCATCGCGCGCCGCACGCGAGCGCGCACCTCCTCGCGGCTGTAGTGAAACTGGCGCGGACCGAACGCGATATCATCGCCGACATATCGCTCGAACAACTGTCGCTCGGCAAATTGAAACACCAGTCCGACCTGCTGTCGCAGCGTGCGTACATCCGCGTTAGGCTTGGATAGGTCAATGCCGTTCACGACCACAGTGCCTTCGCCCGCGCCGGGACGAATCAGCCCGTTAAAGTGCTGCAGCAGCGTGGACTTGCCCGAACCCGACGCGCCGATGATGCCGACGATCTCGCCGGAATAAATTTCCAGATCGACGCCGCGTAATGCCTCGACCGCGCGGGGTGTGCCGCGTAAATAAATATGTCGCAGCGCGCGCGTCTCGATGATGGGGTGCTGCCCCCTCCCCAGCCCTCCCCCTCTTGGCGGGGGAGGGAGAGAATTTACCCTCGCTTGATCTCCTGCGTTGAACGGGCGAGCGTGATGGTTGGAGTGCCGCGCGATGATCGCAGCAACCAATTCGTCCAGAGTCAAAATGTTGTGCGGAAAATCAGAAACCTGCTGACTGAGTTGCGCCGCGATTTCGGCGAATGGCGGTAGCTCCAGATCAAGCGCACGCAGGCGCGCCGCCTCGGCAAAAATTTCGCGCGGCGCGCCGTCCAGCACCACGCGCCCTGATTGCATTACGACGATGCGTTCCGCTTGTGCGGCTTCCTCCATCGCTTGAGTGATGGCGACCAGCGTCAGCCCCTGCCGATGGAGCTGTGCCGCGAGATTCATCACCGACTCTTTGCCGCGCGGGTCGAGCATCGCAGTCGCTTCGTCGAGCAGCAGCGCGACGGGTTGTAACGCGAGCGCGCCGGCGATGGCGAGCCGCTGCTGTTGACCCGCCGAAAGCATATGCGGCGCGCGCGCGCGTAGCGAGCCAAGTCCCACCGCGTTCAACGCCGCGTCAACTCGCGCGTGCAGCTCGCGCGGCGGCACGCCAAAATTTTCCGGACCAAACGCGACATCCTCCTCTGCTACCGTCGCGACAAATTGATTCTCGGGATTCTGAAAAACCATCGCGACGGCTTGTCGAATCGCGCGCAAGTTGGATACATCGCGCGTGTTGGATGCATTGACCCACACGTTGCCCTCGGTCGGCAAGAGCAGCGCGTTAAAATGGCGCGCCAGCGTCGATTTACCGGAACCATTTGCGCCGACAATCGCGAGGTATTCGCCGCGCGCGAGCGCGAGCGTCACCTCGTTCAGCGCGGCGATGGATTGCGACTGCGCGCGATTGGCGTAAACGTGCGAAAGATTTTCGGTGCGGATGAGAGAGGACATCAATGGAGCAATGAACAATGGACAATGAATCAAGGAACAATGCGCAATGAACGAGATTGGAGGTGATTATACATTATGCATTATCCATTCATCATTGTGTATTTTCTTCCGCCTATTGCTTTTTGATTTGGTTGGAGTAAAATCAACGCGCTTTGAAAATGAATCGGATGGTACGCAATTCAATACGCGCATGAAAAAACCAACAAGTCATTTTTCCCGAATCGAGTTTTCAAAGCGCGTTGAGTGCAAGCTATGGCGTACTTGAGTGAATTGCTCAGGCGCGAAGTGCGCGATCATCGCGGGATGATCCTCGGACGCTTGACCGATCTATTGATCGCCTCCGATGATCCCAACGAGTACCCGCGCGTGGTCGCGCTCGCGCTGACGCCGACGCGCAACCACCAAGCCACACTCATTGCGTGGACCGGCACCGAAGACTTGGCGGGCAATAAAATTATTTTGCAGCAGCCAGTGCCGCACCCGTACCTCGAAACCACAAATGAAATTTATCTCGCGCGCGATGTGCTCGACAAGCAGGTGATCGACACCGACAATCATCGCATGGTGCGCGTGAACGATCTGGAGCTGGGCAAGATCGGCAGCGATTATCGCGTGATCAATGTCGATATTGGCGGACGCGGTTTATTGCGGCGCTTGGGCTTTGAAGACATTGCCGAACGGATGGCAGAGCAATTCCGCCAGCACCTGCCGAGTCGCTCCGTGTCGTGGGGCGATCTAAATTTTTTGCCGGTCGGCGGAGGCGTGCAGGTCAAGGTGCCGCGCGCGCGCATTAAAGATTTGCATCCGGCGGATATTGCCGAAATTTTGGAAGACCTCGGTCCGCGCCTCGGCGGTCAATTGATCGAACAATTGGAGGATGGAAAAATTGCCGACTTGCTGGAAGAGCTAGAGCCGGACTTTCAAGCCGAAGTATTGGAAACCATTCCCGACGCGCGAGCCGCCGATATTGTCGAGCGGATGGAGCCGGACGAAGCGGCGGACTTGCTCGGCGAGCTGGATGCCGAGAAGCGTCAAGAAATCCTCGACCTGATGGAAAAAGATGAAAAGGAAGAGGTGCAGGAATTGCTGGCGCACGGCGAAAAGACCGCGGGCGGACTAATGACGACCAAGTACATCACTGTGCCGCCGGGCATCACGGCATCACAGGCAATCGAGCATTTGCGACAGAATGCCGCGTCGAAAGACGCAGAGACGATTTATTACGTTTACATCGCCGACGCCGATGAAAAATTGCACGGTGTTTGTTCGCTGAGCGACATTGTGCTCGCCGCGCCCGACACGTTGGTGAATTCAATTATGCACGCCGATCCGGTCGTGGTGAAAGTGGATGACCCGCGCGAAGATGTACTGGAAACGATTGCCAAATATAATCTGCTCGCGGTGCCGGTGGTGAATGAGGACAATCAACTGCAAGGCATCGTGACCGCCGACGACGCGCTCGAAATGATTATGCCGCACGAGTGGAAAGTAAAATTGCCGCGACTGTTTTGAACCCCACCTCGCCTCCCCTCAGCAAGTCGCAGACCCTCGCAGCACAGCGGAGAGGAGGGAGGCAGGCAGGGGTCTCCTCGATGTGCAACTACCTCCGAACGCCTCGACCAAAGCATTGACTCGACCAGTGCCGCGCCCGCGACGAAGATTTTCGCGCCGCGCGATTTTGGCATTCCTCGCGGTGCTCGGTCCCGGAATTGTTTCTGGAATTGCGGGGGACGACGCGGGCGGCATCGCGACGTACGCCACCGTCGGCGCCAAGTACGGTTACGCCTTGCTCTGGACGATGGTGCTGATCGTGCTTTCGTTGTCGGTCGTGCAAGAGATGGCAGCGCGCTTGTCGGTGGTGACGGGCAAAGGCCTGAGCGATCTGATTCGCGAACAATTCGGCGTCAAGACCACCGCGTTCGCAATGCTCACACTGCTCATTTCGAATGGCGCGGTCACTATCAGCGAATTTGTCGGCATTGCCGCGGCGAGCGAGTTGTTTGGGATCAGCCG
>JBBSHK010000113.1:0-8041 GCA_038253185.1 Anaerolineae bacterium
CGAACAACATCCGCGCGTGAAATCGGTTTCCTATCCGGGTCTGGCTTCGCATCCGCAGCACGCGCTCGCGCAAAAGCAGATGAAGGGTTGCGGCGGAATGATCAGTTTTGAAGTGAAAGGTGGCATCGAAGCTGGTGCAAGTTTGATGGACCGCGTGCGGTTGTGCTCGCTCGCGACGAGTCTCGGCGATGTGCGAACCTTGATCTCACATCCGGCATCGACTACGCACAGCGTACTTTCGCGTGACGCGCGGGAGGTACAAGGCGTGACTGACGGACTGGTGAGAATGTCGGTGGGACTGGAAGACGCGCAAGATATTGTCGCGGACTTGGAACAAGCTTTTGATGGCAAACACTAATGCTCTCACCACAGAGGCACAGAGAACGCTGAGAAGAAGAAAATTGATCTCTGTGCTCAATCTCTGATATGGGTAATCTTCTCGCGCTGGTCGGACTTTTTTTCGCGGCGATGGCGGGTGGCGCGATCAATTCGCTGGCAGGCGGCGGCAGTCTCGTGTCGTTTCCCGCGCTGGTCGCGTTCGGCGTACCTGCGCTGATGGCGAATGCGACCAACACCGCCGCGCTCTGGCCCGGCTCGATCGGCGGCGCGCTCGGATTCTTGCCGGAAGTTTCGGCGCAGCGCAGGGTGTTACTCACCTTGCTCGTGCCCAGTCTGATTGGCGGCTTGCTCGGCGCGTTCATTTTGGTTAACACGCCTGCGGCGCTGTTCCAGAAAATTGTGCCCTTCCTGATTCTGTTCGCGACAATTTTATTCGCGGCGCGCGATGTGTTTACGCGTCTTGCCAAATCGGGGAGCGACACGGAAGGTGAGGTGAGTTGGGCGAACAAAGTTGGGGGAATTATTTTTCTGACCGCGATTTCAACCTACGGCGGCTACTTTGGCGCGGGGCAGAGTATTATGATGCTCGCCGCGCTGAGCGTGATGGGGATGCGCGACATTCATCGGATGAATGGGATCAAGACCGCGCTCGCCGTCAGCATCAACGGCATCGCGTTTATTTTTCTCGCGCTGAAAGGTTACATCATTTGGGACCTCGCGATCCTGATGGGCGTCGGCGCGGTGATTGGTGGATTCGTCGCCGCGCGCATCTCAAAGCGCATTGACCAGCGCATACTGCGACTCACGGTTATTGCAGTAGGACTGCTTGTGTCGGTCTATTTGTTTCTGAGAGCGTGAATCTGAGGTCGAATGAAAATTATATTCTGCCAAGACCCATTAAATCCACACCATGTGGATGAAGCATATCAAGCGGAGCTTGAAGCGGTCACTGCGTTCGGGGTGCAATATTCGACCATTAACTTCGATGTTTTGGTGGATGAGAATAACCTGGCAGATGCGGTCCGACGTGTGCCAGTAGAGAGTACTCAGCAGATTGGAATCTATCGCGGGTGGATGTTGAAACCCGATCAATACCGAGGACTCTATAGCGCTCTGCTGGATAAAGGAATACGATTAATCAACAACCCTAACGAATATAGATATTGCCATTACTTACCAGAATCCTACTCCGTTATCGAGAAGTTCACTCCGAGATCAGTTTGGCTCCCGATTGCAGGTTCTGCGTCGGTAGATGAAATTATGGAACTTCTCACTCCATTTGAAAGCAAGCCAGTTATAATCAAAGATTTTGTCAAATCTCAGAAGCATTATTGGAATGAGGCTTTCCTTATTCCCTCTGCTTCGAATCGCGAAGTTGTCGAGCGAATCGTCAACCGATTCCTGGAATTGCAAGGCGATGACTTGAGTGAGGGTCTAGTGTTTCGAGAGTTTGTAGAATTTGAACGACTTGGGACTCACTCGAAAAGTGGAATGCCTCTTACCAAAGAATTCCGCGTCTTTGTTTTGAACGGCGAGCCATTAGATGTTGTTGAATATTGGGAGGAAGGAGATTACAAAGAAACCCGACCCGAACCAGAACAGTTTCGAACCGTGATGCAAAACGTGCATAGCAATTTCTTCACACTGGATTTAGCCAAGCGGAAGGATGACAATTGGATGATCGTAGAATTGGGAGATGCTCAAGTAGCGGGGCTTCCAGAAAAGGTCGACACACTGGAGTTCTATCGAAAGCTCACTAAGCGCTTACAGGCTAGTGATGCGAACTATCCCCAGTGATCATGGTAGCCAGTCCGTCGGTTTATCGTCCGCGCCTTCGCGCGTGACCGCGTTCAGGTTCGAGCCATCCGCATTTGCGAGATACGCGTTCCAATTTCCACTCCAGCCCGCGATCATCAATTGACTGCCAATCCACTCGACCGGCTGCACGCCGCTGTTCACATCACCAAATAAATTCGCAATCAGAACGCGTTTATTTCCGCCACTCGCATTCATCGCCCACACGCGCCAATTCTGGCGCTTGATAAAATCTTTTGCCGCCCACGCGATTTGATTCCCATCCGATGACCACACCGGCGCGGTGTTGATCAAATCGTTGTCGGTCAACTGGGTTTCATTTCCACCGCTCACGCTCGCAACATAAATTTGTGGATAGAATGCCGCGCCGGAATTCGTGCCGCGCGGAACTGCCGCGTACGCCAAACGTCCGCCATCGGGCGACCAGCGCGGCTGCGGCGAAAAATTTTCCACACTCGCGCCCGCCGCACTCGTCGTCGCGGAAAGTTGCACTATGCGATGTGCGCCCGAGCCGTCCCCATTCATCACCCAAATCTCCGGCGCGGAGGCGCGCCCCGTTCGCACAAACGCGATCTGTTTTCCGTCCGGTGACCAATCGGGGTCGCTGTCCGATGCGCCGCCGCGCGACAAATCGACTAGACCTGAACCGTCCGCGTTAACACTGTAGATGTGACTCGTGACTGCGGGCGAAGTCGCGACGATGTGAAAGAAAACGAGACGCGTTCCATCGGGCGCAAACCGCGCGCCGTACGATTCGCCAAAATGTGTGAGCTGTGAACGGATCGCGCCATTATCCGCGACGGAATAAATCTCAAAGCCGCCGCCGCGATTGGAGGAGATCAAGATATGACCGCTGAGCGGTGCGGCGGTTGCGCCCGGCGGGGGCGGAGTAATTCCACGTCGCGGAATGGGCGTCGGCGCGGGCGTGGGCGCGGGCGGCGGCGTGGCGAGCGCGAGTTGGTCGGGCGCACTTTCGAAATCGAGAAAATCGCCAAGTATCCAGCCGCGCTTGCCAATATCCGAATAGCGTACGAGATACCACTGTTCGCCCGGTAAGCGCGCGAGCAATGGGACACGCGCGCCGGCAGGGAGAGTCGCGATCACTTCATAGTCTTTGCTCGGTCCCGTACGGACATTGATGTTATGTTTCACGCGCGCGAAAACAGAGCCGGGGGGCGGCGCCGGCGAATTGAATCCCACCGGCAGCGCGCCCGTGGCGGAATCGGGCACGACAATATCGGAAGCGATCCAGCCCGCTTGTCCCGACCCTGACGGATATTCAATCTCGTACCATTGGTTGTCGTCCTTGCGCGCGAGCAGCATTACTGCCGTACCTTCTTTCAATCGTCCGAGAATGCGCGCGGAGGTGGATGGCTGCTCGCGCACGCGCAGGGTATCGGTCACGACCGCGCGGATCGGCGCGGAGGTCGGCACGACTTCTGTATCGCTCGGCGCGGGCTGTTCGGTCTCCGTCGGAATGTACGTGGCGGTGGGAATTGGAACGAGCGTCGGCGTGGGTTCGCTCTGACACGCGCTGAGCAATACGGCGAAGGCAGCACAGACGATGGCGAGAAATTTTTCAGAATGCATAAAGCCGCGCGTCGTGGGGTTGATCGGATTTTTTACGGTACGAACATAGGGGCGACCCGCCGGTCGCCCCTACACGATTGTGAATCAAATTAGCGACGAACAACTCGCGTGATTTCTTAAAAGCACCTGACAAGACGCGGGCGCAGCGCGGCTAACTTCGCAATGCAACACAGTCGAAGATCCTTTAAGGTGAGCGAGTTCTCTGTTCGGACTGTTTCTTCTATCAGGTGCTTTAAGGTGCGATGGCGAGCTTTTCGTAAATCCATCGGTCTGCATTCACTGCTGCATCGATGACCTTGCGCGCGCCGCTGCCATCCGTGCGAACCGCGTAGATCGCCCAGCCTGTGCCGTTTTGATCCGAGCGATAAAAGATCCACTGCGCGTTGCTCGACCAGATCGGCACGCCGTCGTTGTGAACCCCTTTCGTGATTTGCCGTTTGTTCGAGCCGTCGCGGTTCGCGATAAAGACGTTGACGTTGCCGCTCGCGTCATAGTCTTGGAACGCGACTTGTTGTCCGCTTGGAGACCACGCCGCGTTGGTGCCGCGGACGACGAACGTCGGATTGTTGGGATCGGGACTGAATGCGGGTTCGGTGTAAAGACTGTCGCAGTTCGAGTTAGCTTTGCAGCCGTCAAAGAAAATGAGCTGACCGGCATTCGGCTGCCACGCGGGACGTACGCCGAGACCGACCTGAGTTTGACTCGCGCCCGGGAACGCGTTCTGCCAAAAGATTTGTCCGGAAAGGCGACCGCTGGGAATGATGTGAAAGGCGATGTTGCTGCCGTCGGGCGACCAGCTTGGGTACCCTGCAGCAGAATTATTCGTAATGATCACCGCATTCGAGCCATCGAGATTCGCGATGGCGATACCGCCGCTCGACATGCGATAAGCAATCCGCGAACCACTCGGCGAGAGCGCCGGCTCACTCGCGCCGGTGAATAGAGTCACAAGCCCGCTCCCGTCCGCGCGCACGCGATTAATTTTGAATTGACCATTCTCGAACGCATCAAAGATGATGCTGCCCGGCGGCGCGCCTGACGGCGGCGCAGTTGCCGCGGCGATAGATGTTGGGGTGCGCGTCAAGGTCGCCGTGCTGGTAATGGATTTTGTCGCTGTGGGAGTGAGTGTTGCCGTCGGCGTCAGAGTAGTTGTGCCGTTCTCGGTTGCTTCGCCAGAAGGTGTGCCCGACGGAGTTCCTTCCGTCGCGCCGATCTCCGGGATCGATTCAATCGGCGTCGCGGTTTGCACGAGCGATGCGAGGACCCAGCCGGGCGTGGTCGAGTTGAGCGGGAAATTGATCTCGAGCCACTGTTTGTCTGCTGAACGCGCGAGCACGTTTACCGCATCGCCTCGACTCAAGGTACCCAGCAACTTGCCGGTCGTGCTCGGGCGCTCGCGAATGTTCGCATTCGCCTTGATAGTGCCGGTGATTGGAGGTGCAGTCGGCGCAAGGGTGGAGGTGGGCGTTCGCGGCAGTTCCGTCGCCGTTTCGGTGGGCGCGGCGGTGGCGATTTCAGTGCTGGTTGGCGTCACGACCAGCGTTGGCGTTTCCGTATCCGGTGCAGTCGTGGGAGTCACCGCGGGCGGTTGTGCCGCGCAGCCGCTGAGGATAAAACTCGCGACGATCGCGCTCAATAAAACTTTGGGCAATATTGCCTCGATTGATTTCAACTGTCCTCCTCGGCATGTAATGCTTCGAGTAATAAATGAATCCGACAAGCTTGAGTCAAGTGCGGGGAGTATGATGCTAAAGCGCGCGGATGGGAACGCGTTCGAGTATATCCGAATGAACCGGACTGTCAAGAGGTTGCGGCGTCTTGAAGGTGAGAACACGGCTGAATTATGAGTCACTGGATTCTGGTGAACACGTTTTCTGGGAGAGGACGCTGCGCGCGCCGTTTCGATCAACGCCAATTGCGGCGCGGTATCGCAAACGCGCATCAGTACCATTGCTCACATCTCCGGTTCACGATATAATTTGCGCCGATGGCTGTGTTGATTCAAGCTGAAGGTCTAACCAAAAGATTCGATCAGTTGACGGCTGTTGACGACTTGTCCTTTGAAGTAAGTGAGGGTGAGATTCTCGCGCTGCTCGGTCCGAATGGCGCGGGCAAAACGACCACTGTCCGAATGTTGAATTCGATCCTGAAGCCAAGCTCGGGACGCGCGGCTGTGGCGGGGTACGATGTGGTGCGCGAGGCGCGGCAGGTGCGACAACTCGTGGGACACCTGACCGAATTCCCCGGAGTGTATCTGCGAATGCGCGCAAGCGAGTATCTCGATTTTTTTGGCGAATTGTACGGGATGCGGCGCGCCGCGCGCACACAACGCGCCTCGGAGCTCCTGCAACAGTTCGGACTGGCAGATGCGGCAGACCGCCGTCTCGCGGAATTTTCAAAAGGTATGCGGCAAAAGGTCGCGTTGATTCGCGCGATGTTGCACTCGCCGCGCGCGCTTTTTTTCGACGAGCCTACGTCGGCGATGGACCCGCTGAGCGCGAAACAGGTGCGCGACGCCGTGGCGAATCTGCGCGGCAGCGGTCACACCATTTTTCTTTGCACCCACAATTTGTACGAGGCAGAAACGCTCGCGGACCGCATCGCGATTATCCGGCGCGGAAAACTGGTTGCGCTCGGAACCGCGGAGGAATTAAAGCGCCAGTTTCTCGGCGCGCCGTTGATGGAATTGACACTGGCGCAACCGCTGGCGCAGCCCTGGCCCGATCTGAACGGGCATTTACAAATCGAAGCGCGGGGCGATGCCTATCTGCGCTATCGCGCTCATCAGCCCGAAATCGCAAACCCGTTGTTGCTCAACCGCTTGCAACAAGTGGGCGCGCAGGTGCTCACCCTTGCGCCCGCGCCGCAGAGTCTCGAACAGGTCTATTTAAAGTTGGTGGGAGAATAGGAAAATGCACAATGCAAAATGAAGGATGCGGAATGACCGAAGGGCGACCGACGACGGATGCCCGCTGATGGACGATCAAGTTCAAGCCCTGACAACTGGCAGACCTCGTGTGCAAGTTATGCTTGCTTGCTAACTGTCATTAAGACTTGCACATCGAGTTAGCAACTAACAACTCTTATGCTCTCCGATGCCTTTATCATTGCACGACGCGAAGTTCATGACTCGTTACGCGACTGGCGGATCGTCGCGCCCATTCTGGTCCTAACGCTGATCTTTCCGTACATTATGAACCTGTCGACGCAGGTCGCGGTGAATTTTGTGCAGGACTATAACGCGACGATTATTCCGCTGCACTTGATCCCGTTTGCGTTGATGATCGTCGGTTTTTTCCCAATCTCGTTTTCGCTCGTGATCGCACTCGAAACATTTGTCGGCGAGAAAGAGCGCAACAGTCTCGAACCGCTGCTCGCCTCACCGCTCTCCGACGCGTCCCTGTACGTCGGCAAATTATTGTCGGCGATGCTCCCGCCTTTGTTTGCCAGCTACCTCGGGATTCTGGCATATATGATCACGGTGTCGCTGTCTCTGCATTACAGCCCGGACCCGGTGGTGCTCGTACAAATATTGTTGCTCACGATGATGGAGTCGTTGGTGATGGTTGCGGGCGCGGTGGTCGTGTCGTCGCATACGACCAGTGTGCGCGCGGCGAACTTGCTGGCATCGTTCATCATTATTCCGATGGCGTTCCTATTGCAAGGTGAAAGTGTGCTGCTCTTTTGGGGACAGTACGATGTGCTGTGGTACATCATCGCGGCGCTGGTTGTGGTGGATGTCATCCTGATCCGCATGGGCGTTCAGACTTTTAACCGAGAAGAGATCCTCGCGCGCGAGATCGACGAACTGAACTTGCGGCGCTTGCTTGGACGCTTCGTTTTTTATTTTTTGGGCGCGCGTCGATTTTCTTTTGGTGAACTGTACTTGAAAGAATTGCCACGACTGCTGCGGGCGAATCGAATGGCGCTCGCCCTGACCATCATCATTGTGGTCGGCGCGCTGTTCGTTGGGTCGGCACTCGCGTTCAAATTTCCATTACCGCTCGGTTTTGATTCGAACTTTCACGTTGAGCCAGGATTTGAAAAAGCGCTCCAGGCTCAAGGTAGTGACTTGTTGCCGCGCCTCGACACCGGCAGCATCTTTGGACACAACGCGCGTACGCTGGTGCTGTCCACCGTCGTCGCCGTTTTTTCCTTCGGGAGCGGCGCACTGCTGCTTTTGTTCGCTCCAATGATGTTGGTCGGTTATTTCGCGACCGCGCTATGGTGGGTCGGCGTGAATCCATTGCTGTTTTTGGGCGCGTTTATTTTGCCTCACGGCATTTTGGAATTGCCC
>JBBSHK010000114.1:0-8015 GCA_038253185.1 Anaerolineae bacterium
GTCCATCTTGTTGACATAGACCATGCGCGGTAATTTCAATTCGTCGCAGTATTGCCACACCAGCTCGGTGCCAACTTCGATACCGCTGACCGCGTCGACTAGGATCACCGCGCAGTCTGCGACTCGCAGCGCACCTTTGACCTCGCCGGCAAAATCAACATAGCCCGGCGTATCGAGCACATTGATTTTATAGCCGTTCCATTCGCACGGCGCCAGCGAGGTATTGATTGAGATTCTGCGGCGTTGTTCTTCAGGATCGAAATCGGAGGTGGTGGTGCCGTCTTCGACTTTGCCGAGACGCGTAAGTGCGCCAGTGTTAAAGAGGAGCGTTTCCGCAAAGGTCGTTTTGCCCGAACTAGAGTGTCCGACCAGCACCACGTTGCGAATTCGGTCAGCTTTATATTCATTCATAGGCGGTGCGTTGCCCTTTCTGAGAAAAAGGTGTGAGGACTATCAAGCGAGGAGTCGAAAATAATTCCTCAGACTCCGACGCATCCCAAGACTGATTCTCGACAACAGCCTCTCGGCGACGTACACAAGAGTCCTTATGCTCTGGAACTAATTCGAGGTTTTGGGCTGCGTTGTCGAGAGCGGAGAAATTATACCATAAGAACATCTAACAAATGCCGATTTATCTCGCGCGTGTTTTGTTAGGCGTTCTAAAAAATCAAGTGTGTTTTCAAAAAGTCCCGGTTGACGAATCCGTCGATCGCACTGGTGAACAAAAATGCGCGGCGCGAGACGCGCCGCGCATTGCTATTCGGTTGTGACGATTCGATACCGCTCAGGGCGCGCGGGTAGGCGCACGCGAAAATCTTCGCGCAATCCACGCGACTCCCATTGCGACGAGGGCGAATACGACAACGTACGGCAGCAGCACGACGAAGAACCAGATTAACAAGTCGCCGAGTGAGCGCAGCAGTGAGCTTTGCACATTCACCGCAGACTTGAAGGTCTCATCGGGATGCCAACCGACCGGCGTCGGCGTGGGCGTCATAGTTGGAGTGGCGGTGGGTGTTGGCGTCGGCAGTTCTTCGTGAATATCGATCGTGATGGTCGAGAAGGCAGTCCGCGCGCTCAAGACATTCAGCTTGCCCTTAATTTGCTCGATCTGCTCTTCGACCGAACTCAACTGCGCGTTGATCTTGATTGCCTCATCCACCGTTTGAGCTTTGCCGAGAAAATCGCGAATACGCGCGGCGGTCGCTTCTAAATTTTTCAGGCGCGATTCGAGATCGACGTACTGGTCACTCACGTCACTACTGGTTGCGACATCCTGATCGACGTGCCCAATCTTGCGGACGAGATTGAGAACCTCTTCAAAACGATCGACCGGTACGGCAATCGTAACCTGCGCGCCCTGATGATCGCCCTCGCGAAAGGTGTGACTGCTCCCGACATAACCGCCGACATCTTGCGCGATTGTGGTCACGCGCTGGACCGCGAGGTCGGCTTTTTGGACGGTCTCGGTGAGCTGAGCATTTTTGATAATCCGTCGGTCGAGCGGAATCGGATTAGAAACGCCAGAGACGGAGCTATTCGCGCCGCCGCCTGCCACGAGTGCAGTTGGCGCCAGTGCGCTGGTTGCTGCAGGCAGCAGTCCACGGGAAGGTGCGCTAGTTGCCGCGGGTGCACTGGTTGCTTGTGCCGCGGGCGCGACACCTCCTACCGCGCGCTGGGGCGCGCTGGTTGGTGCCGCGCCGCCACCACACGCACTAACCGCGACCAGCGTCGCCAGTAGCAGAATCAACGCGAGCGCGAAGTTTCTCCGCGCCCGTAAGTGACTGGCAATTGTGTTCCTCATTCTGCTCCTCCTTGCTCGGAAACTTTGCGGGATGGAACTATTTCGCCGAGGGTCTTTTCCACCACCGCGTTCGGTAAAGGTCGGGACAAGTGAATTTCGAGCGACTGGATTGTCGCACAACACGCATTGAGGTGACAATGAGACGCTCGAGTCTGCGAATTGGTTGCATCTGCATTCTTACCTCCGCGCGAGCGCGTCACTTTCCGACTCGCGCCAGAGCCGTGAAAATTACCAGCGGCAAAATTGATTTCGCACAATGTCTATGCTACACTGCACCGCCGCAACTTTTCATCCAGTCAGCTGCACCGCGATAAAAATGTTGAATCCGCGCGTGTTCACATTAGGCATCCTCATTGGCGCGAGCCTTCTTTTTTCCTCGTCGCGCGCCGGCGCCGCGCCCGCGCCTCATTCCGCTCCCTCCACGCCCTCGAACACTGTTCTCATCACCGCGATCTATTTTGATCCATTCGTGACGGGCGAAGCGTCGGAAGCAATCCAGTTGCAAAATGTCAGCGAGCTGCCGCTCGCGATCGGTGGCTGGAAACTGACCGACAACGAAGGCACTATCGTTTTTCCTCTCAACTCTACGCTCTCGCCTCACCAAAAAATTTGGGTGAGTAAATCGGCGAGCGCGTTCCGCCAAGAGTTCGGAATTTATCCCGCTTACGAATATGGCGGCAATACCGTTGATGCCGTTCCGGATATGACAGGTACCGCGCCGTCGCTGGACAATAACGGAGACGAGGTGATACTGAAAGATGCCGCCGACCAAAGTGTAGATGCCGTGCCGTATCGCAGCGGCGTTGTCGCGTCGACGGAGTGGGATGGCGCGAGTGTGAACACTTACGCGTTGGGTTGCACGACGTGCTCTGGACAGATTCTTTATCGCAAGATGCGTGAGAGCGACGGCTTGCCGGTTGCCGACACCGACCGCGCGTCGGATTGGGCGCAAGATACGGGCGACAATTATCTCGGCAAGCGCGTGCAGTCCCCCGGCTGGGATGTGGACGAATTTTTCCAGACCGCCAAGGGAACGGAAACCGCCTCGCTAAAATATTGCGTCGCGCCGGACAATCTCTTTGACTGCTATCGCGACGAGATATTGAAAGCGACGACCTCGGTCGAGATCGAAGCGTACTCATTGAATAACGCGAGTATTGTCGATGTGCTCACGCGCACAATTGCGAGCGGTGTCGGTGTGCGAATCTTGTTGGACGATGGCGCGCTTGATGATCAGGGCAGATGGGCGTGCGAACAAATCGAAAAAGCGCGCGGCAGCTCTAACCAGTATCATGGCGAATGCTGGTTCATGGATTCCAAACCGCAAGCCCATGTCACGCGCCGCTATTCCAATCTGCACGGCAAATGGACGATTGTCGATGGCACGGCGCTGCTGGTCGGTTCCGAAAATTTGGGCGACGACGCGATGCCCTCGGACAATAAAAGTGACGGTACGGCAGGTACGCGCGGCGGATACTTGATCACCGACAGCCCAACACTCATCGCACGCGCGCAGGCGATTTTCGATCGCGACCTCGATCCGGCAAATCATGCCGACGTGCGCCGTTGGGGCACAAACACGGACGACTTTCCACCACTTGGGTTCGTGCCGAGTTATGTGAATGGCGGAAATACATATGTGGTCCAGTTTGCGAATCCTTTCACTGCGACCGAAACTCAATTCTCGTTCGAGATGGTGCAGTGTCCTGAAAATTGTTTGCGGATGAGCGATGCGCTACTCGGCATGGTGGCGCAAGCGGGCGCGGGCGACACGCTGCTGGTGGAGCAATTGTACGAGTACAAATATTGGGGAGCGGGGTCGAGCAATGCGGTCGCCGACCCGAACCTGCGGCTCGAAGCGTACCTTGACGCAGCGCGCCGGGGGGCGCATGTCAAGATATTGCTGGATTCTTTTTACGACAGCTTCTCCGACCCGCGCAGCAATTATCAAACCTGCGTCTACGTGAACTCACACTCCGCCTACTATTCAATCA
Source organism: Anaerolineae bacterium (assembly GCA_038253185.1). Classification (GTDB taxonomy): domain Bacteria; phylum Chloroflexota; class Anaerolineae; order UBA4142; family SHND01; genus JBBSHK01. Next base: position 3,799 of record JBBSHK010000114.1, read on the forward strand.
AATGCAAGGTCGGCAATCCGGCAGGGCATGGCATTCATATGAAGCTGGTCGCGCTCAAGCATGGCAGCGCCGGTTTCGTGCATCTCGGCAGCATCAACGGCTCGGAGACGTCGAGCAAATTGAATCGCGAGTTGGCGACGCAAGTCGAATCCGCTTCCGCCTATAATTATTGGGAACAGGTTTTTAATTACGACTGGTCGGTTTCGCCCTTGTCGCCTCACGCAATTTTCTTGCCGCTCACGATTATCAAGGATGCACCCTAGGCTTATGGCACGTCAAATCATCTCTCACATTTTCCTTTTTACTTTTCACTTTCACTTTTAATTTGACCTCCAAATCGCGTTGTGCTAAACTGCTTTTCGACTGACGCTCATTTGCAAATCGCGCGTCACACACAGTTGCCCTCGTAGCTCAGTGGATAGAGCATCGGCCTCCGGAGCCGTGTGCGAGAGTTCGAGTCTCTCCGAGGGCATCGATTTTAATGACGGGCTGAACCCGGACGCGTACCTTTCGCGCCGGGTCTTTTATTGAATCGGGGATGAATCAGCGGGCAAGCAATGGGTTACAAGGAGTGGCGCGCGCGCTTCGAAGCTCTGCTGGAGCAGTCGGAAGAAAAAATTGATCTGGCAGAAGCGGCATTGATCATCGCGAGCGACGAATATCCGCAGCTCAATGTCGCAAGCTACCTCGCGCGCCTTGCAGAGATGGCGGATTACATCCGTCCACGCTTGCCCTCCGATCAGGACCCGCGCGGCTGTGTGGAGGTGCTCAATCGTTATTTATTTGTCGAGCTGGGTTTCTCGGGCAACCAAGAAAATTATCACGATCCACGCAACAGTTACCTGAACGAGGTCATTGAGCGGCGGGTCGGTCTGCCGATCACGCTCTCACTCCTTTATATCGCGCTTGCCGCGCGGTTGGGTCTGCCGGTGTACGGCGTCGGCTTGCCCGGGCATTTCATTGTGAAATGGCAGGACGAAAAGACACAAATCTTGATCGATCCTTTTGATCGCGGGCAGATTTTGAACGAGCGCGAGGTGTTGGCGCGCGTGCGCGATACGTTTCACCCACAAGCCTCCTTTCAGCCGGAATGGCTCGCGGCAGTCGGCAACAAGTACATTCTCTTCCGCCTGCTGAACAATCTCAAAGCAATTTTCGTCGAGGCGCAAAATTATGCGCGCGCCTGGAAGATCGTCGATAAGCTGTTGCTGCTCGATCCGCGCTCAGCCGAAAACATCCGCGATATGGGACTGCTCTCGATTCACGTCGGCGCGTATCGCCAAGCGGCAGCTTTTTTGGAAGAATATTTATTGTCGCACGCCGACGCGCCCGACGCCGATCAAGTGCGAATTTATTTACGCACGGCGCTGAATGTTGTGGAGCGGTTGAATTGATTCCGAACGAAATGGCAGCGCTCGTTGCCGCTGCAAGATCTGAATATGACACCGCGCTCACCGGTGCGGGCTGGGCGGAGGCGGACACGCGCGTGTTGCGAGTGGGAGGGCGCGAGCGCATCCAGTGGTTACATAAGCTGATCACCGCCGACATCGAGCACCTGAACGCGGGGCAGGGGACGCGCGGCGCGCTCCTCGATGCCAAAGGGCATTTCGTCGCCGATTTCACCGCGCTGGTCGAGGCACAGTCGGTACTGCTCCTCGTCGACCCGCTGGCGAAAGATGAATTGCTCAACACGCTGCGCCGCTATATCATTCGCGAGAAGGTCGAGTTGTTTGACGAGAGCGACGCGTGGGGCTTGTTCACCCTCATCGGAGCAGATTCCGATGAGGCGGTTGAAAAAATATTTCACGCGCGCGCGCCTGAAGCGCCGTTTAACTTTGTGCCGGTTGAGCGAGACGGCGCCAAACTGATTCACAGCGCGCGGGCGCGCGTACGTTCAACCGATATCCTGATTTCAGCAATCTCGCGCGAACGAATACGGTCAACGCTCGACGCGACATTACAACTTACAGTAGAGTTGCTGGAAGTTTTGCGGATCGAAGCGGGGCTGCCGCGCTGGGGCATCGATTTTGATTCGAACACACTGGCGCTCGAGATTCCCGATGTGCTTAGCGTGCGCGTCGACCAAGGTTGCTACGTCGGGCAAGAAGTCGTCGCGCGCATTGTGCATCGCGGGCACGTGAACCGCCATTTGCGCGGCTTGAAATTTGAAGCTCCGACACTGCCCGCGCGCGGCGACACCATCTGGCACAACAGCAATCAGGTTGGCTCGATCACCTCGGTGGCATCCTCTCCCACCTTCGGCGCGATTGGTCTCGGTTATGTGCGACGGGAAGTCGCAGAGCCGGGCACACGCCTGCGGGTCGCGAGTCGCGGCGGAGAAATTTCAGCTGTCGTTGCCAAGCTGCCCTTCGATAAGTAAAATTTGTTGTCTATCGTCTGCGCCGGCGCGTGGTGGATGCGACTATGCCCCTGTTCATTCGCGAAAACATTGTCCAAAAATTATTGCCGATGGTGCGGGCGCTCACTCTGGTCGAGGAGGCATTCCGCGCCTTCGGCGAAGGCGCTGCCGAAAATCAACCGCGCCGTCGCGTGCGTACTCCCGACGGAGTGCTGAACCTGATGGCAGCGTCGCTGCCCACCAAAAACAATTTTGGCTTTAAAGCGTACACCTCGGTTCGCGGCAAGACGCAATTTTATTTCCATCTTTTCGACGCGCGGTCGGGCGAATATCTCGCGATCATCGAGGCAGACAAGCTCGGGCAGATGCGCACCGGCGCGGCGAGCGGCGTGGCGACAAAATATCTTGCGCGACCCGACGCGGGCACCGGCGGCATCATCGGCACGGGCTGGCAAGCCGAGTCGCAACTCGAAGCAGTATGTGCTGTCCGCAACATTCGCGTAGTGCGATGCTATGCACGCAACCTCGAACACAGTCGCGCCTTTGCCGAAAAAATGAGCGCGCGCTTGAATATTCACGTCGAAGCGGTAGACGATGTGCGCAACGCGGTATATGACAGCGATGTGTTGATTACCGCGACCTCTTCACCTACGCCGGTGCTCTTGGGCAAATGGCTGACGCCGGGACAACACATCAACGCCATTGGCGGAAACTGGCGCGAGCGGCGCGAGCTGGATGATAAAGTGATCACACGCGCGCACGCGATTTTTGTCGACTCAATCGAGCAAGCGAAAATCGAAGCGGGCGATTTGGTCGCGCCGGTGCAGGATGGTCGTCTCGACTGGGCGCATGTGCAGGAACTCGGCGCATTGATCGCGCGGAAAACAACCGGACGAAAAAATCTTGATGACATCACACTTTTCAAATCGCTCGGACTCGCGATTGAAGATGTCGCGGTTGGCGGCTGGGTATACGAACGCGCGGTCGATGAAAAACTGGGCGAGCATTTAGCCCTCTGATGCCAAGAAATTTTCAACTGCTCTGTGAGCTTCAGCATGAAGCCGCTGCTTTTTATTGGCGAAAAAATCACGGTTGAATTTGACCGAGCGCCGCTGCTCGAAAAACAGACCGGCTGCCCGGACCAATTTATCTGGCGCGAGCAGACGTATCGCGTGGTCGAGCGGCTGAGCGAATGACACGACTATACGCGGCGCGGTCGTATGGCGACCAATATGCGCGCGGAACACGCGGCGCGTGCCTCGCAGCGCGGTTCGTGGGGAGTTGGGCGCGATTATTATCGCGTGCGCACGGATACGGGTCAGGTGTTTGAACTTTATTATGACCGCGCGCCAAAGGGCAGTCGTGACCGCAAGGGCGCGTGGTTCCTCGACCGCGAGCTGTCTGATTCTGAAGACAAATAATCCTCAACACGACTCGGACGCAGGAACTATGCTGCGTGACGAAGGTGGCAGAAGCGATTTTCTTATGCATCAGCTCCTAGCTCTTTTTGCGCGAAGCGAATAGAATAACGAGGAATGTCGTTGGATAGAGAGATGTCAAAAATAATTGGCGCGAAGGAAACGGTCGCGTTAAAGTTGCTCGTCAATGGCGAGTCGCATAGTGTGCGGGTCACGCCCTCGCGCTTGTTGGCAAGCGTGCTGCGTGATGATCTGGGGCTGACCGGCACCAAAGTCGCGTGCGGCATGGCGAATTGCGGCGCGTGCACAGTGCTGCTCGACGGGCTGGCAATTTATTCATGCATTACGCTCGCGCTCGATTGCGTCGGCAAGGCGATCACGACGATCGAAGGTCTCGCGCGCGATGGTGCGCTGCATCCGGTGCAGCAAGCCTTCATCGA
>JBBSHK010000115.1:0-7976 GCA_038253185.1 Anaerolineae bacterium
CGAGTTCCTCCGCACTGCCCGAATAATTCTTGTTCGGGTTCGCCTGATGATGCGGCGAAGGAATTTCATAGCCCAAATCTCTCAATAATTGCACCTGCGGACTCTTTAACGAATGGGTGTTCCAACCTTCGCTGCGATTACTCACTTCGGAATAGAGCGGCTCGCCCGCGCGCTGTGAGAATTGCACGTACGAATCTTCATCGCCGACGACATTGAAAATCAACATGCCGTCGGGTGAATCCATCACTGCGCGCAAATCGCGTGTAAAGAGGGCGAGACGTTCGTCCGAGGTCATCGCGAATGCACCTTATGTCCCGCGCGGGTTCAGTCCCGCGTGCTCGTAAATGGAATCGATCACGCGCATATTGGCGACTCCGTTCGCCCCATCGGTGACAACGGGCGCGCCTTCGCGAATTGCACGGACGAACGCGCGCAACTGGCATTCGTACACATCTGCGCGCGCCACATTCTCGCGGCGCGTGCCTTGCCGCGTGCGTACCTGAATGGAATGAAACCAATGCGGATGGTACGGATTTGTCACGCGCAATTCGCCCGCGTCGCCGCGCACCTTTACACGCGAACGATACAATCGCGGTGAGAGCATTGTGCATTGAATCCCCCCCGTCCGCCCGTCGTCAAATTTTAGATCCGCGCGCATCGCGTAATCTATTTGCGGAAAAATAGTTCGCGCGTGCGCCGACACAACAGTCGGTTCAGCACCTGCGAGCAGACGTACGAGACTCACTGGATAGCAACCCGCGTCCATTGTTGCGCCGCCCGCGAGGTCGAAACGATAGCGGATGTCGCGGAGCAATGGCAAGAAAAATGAAAATTCCGCATTGATGTGTTCGATTGTCCCGATCTCCCCGCTCGCGACAATTTCTTTCATACGCGTGGTGAGAGGATGATGCCAATACGCGAATGCTTCGCTGAGTACGAGGCCCGTTTCATCCGCCACTGCTTTCATTCGCTCAGCTTCCTCCGCGTTCGATGCAAATGGTTTTTCGCACAGCACATGCTTGCCGGCTCGCAGCGCGCGAACTGTCCACTCGCAATGCAGACCATTCGGCAACGGATTGTAAATCGCGTCAACGTCGGGATCATCCAGAAGCGCGGCGTACGATGTGTGTACGCGCGGGATGTTGTGCCTTTTTGCAAACGCCGCAGCCCTCGCGGAACCACGAGCGGCGATGGCGACGACTTGCGCTTGCGTAACATTACTCGCGGGACGAATCAACGCGCTGGGCACAATCTTTGCCGCGCCGAGTACGCCGATGCGGACGGATACTATTAGGGTCATATTAGGAAAACAGAAGGTCCAAAATTGCTATCAAGGGTGCAAGGCTATTCTACTTTTGATTAGCTGCTAGCTTTATTTAACGCTGCAAGTTGTTCCCACGAATACCCGCTCGACTTACCGCCACGACTGGATAAGTGACAGGGCGGGAAAACACCCGGCTTAACGAGAGGATCAGTCATTGGAGGTTGAATGATGACACGAGGTGGCACATCGCTACATCCATCATAAAAGTCGTGTGCCCAATATTGAGCGTGATGCGAAATTTCAGTCCAATGTCGACCGACGATGTCTAGAAAATGTTCCATTGCAGCACGAGTGCGCGTTGCGACTTGTATATCGAAATTTCCTGCGATCTCGCTGTTCGTTAACCCGATAAGTGTGTCAGAGTCACCTAAGAGTTTGTATCCTGAAGGTGTCCTTGCATAGAGCTGTTCGTACTCCTGTTCAAGTCGGTTCGCCGCTTTTGATCCAAGTGAACCACTGCCTGAGAATTGCCCGGAAATCAGAGTCGCGAGGGCGACCATATAGACCATGAATTCTGAAAATGGATCATGGGACTTGTGCCATGGCGGTTCAGTATCATGATCAGTTACAAGAACTGGAGGATCGTCTAATTCCAAGTCCTCCACACGAACGCCCCAAGCGACTACTCCTTGATTTTCAAAACAGAAGATGAGAACGTCGTCGTAAATTTTCAGGTCTTCGAGCGCGAGCAGGTGGTCATTGTTGCCAATGAAATCTTGTCGGTGCCCCGCCGGTAAATACCATTCACGCAGAGCAGGCGACAACGTCAAGTTGAGTCTTTCTTCAGTGGCGCTGATGTCTGCTTCAAAAGCACCATCACCACCCTTCAACGGAGGCCACCACGTGTTGATAATGTGTTGGATCAAACCCCATTGGGTCTTTCGGTTCGGCATTATCGTAGACTGTAGGTACTGTCGGGCGCAGATGCTGCGCTCCTACGCTTTCATTTCAACTCCATGCTCTTCGCATTGACTAACCTACGCGCCATCGCGATGAATTGCTCGAGCGGCATCGCCTTCAAATCTTCGCCTGTGCGAAGTCGTACTGCTACTGCATTCCCCGCCGCTTCCTTGTCGCCGACAACCAGCATGTACGGAATCTTCATCAATTGCGCGTCGCGGATTTTCGCGTTCATGCGCTCGGGGCGTTCGTCCAACTCGACACGCATGCCTGCCGCGCGCAAATTCTTTTCCACCTCGCGCGCGTACTCATAGTGCCGGTCGGCAATCGGAATAATTTTCGCCTGCACCGGCGCGAGCCACAGCGGAAACGCGCCGGCGTAATGCTCGATCAAAATCGCGAAGAAGCGTTCCATCGAGCCGAGCGGCGCGCGGTGCAACACCACCGGCTGTTTCGCCGCGCCGTCCGCATCAATGTATTCGAGATTGAAACGCTGCGGCAGTTGAAAGTCTACCTGAATTGTCGTGCACTGCCACTTGCGACCGAGCGCATCGCGAATCATAAAGTCGGCTTTCGGTCCATAGAACGCGGCTTCGCCTTCTTCCACAATGTAGGACAGGTCGCGTTCGTCCAGCGCGCGCTTGATCGCTTGTTCCGCGCTCTGCCATTGCTCGTCGTTGCCGAGATATTTTTCCTTATGCTGCGGATCGCGCACCGAGAGCGTGACCTGAAAATCGTTGAAACCAAACACGCGGAACTGTTCAAGTGTCTGATCGATGACGTTGATGAATTCCTGATGAATTTGATCGGGGCGCACAAAGATGTGCGCGTCGTCTTGCGTAATCATCCGCACGCGCAAGAGTCCGGTGAGTTCGCCCGATTGCTCGCGGCGATAGACGGTCGCGATTTCCGCGATGCGCAGCGGCAAATCTTTATACGAGCGCAGTTGTGATTTGTACACCATCATATGCATCGGGCAGTTCATCGGTTTGACCAGATGCTCGACGCCGTCAATGTCCATCGGCGCGTACATCTTGTCGCCGTACAATTCCCAATGCCCGCTCGTGATCCACAATTGTTTCTTGCCGATGTGCGGCGAATATACGTGCTGATAACCGCGCTCGACTTGATTCTGATAAATGTAATCTTCGATCAACTTGCGAATCTGCGCGCCCTTGGGCAGCCACACCGGCAGACCTTGACCGACTTCTTCCGGCAGAATGAAAAGTTGTAATTCTTTGCCGAGCTTGCGGTGGTCGCGTTTACGCGCTTCTTCGAGCCTCCACAAATAATCGTCGAGTTCTTTTTTCGATTGCCACGCCGTGCCGTAGATGCGCGTGAGTTGCGGTCGTTTCTCGTCGCCGCGCCAGTACGCGCCCGCGATGCTCATCAACTTGAACGCGTCCGCCGGCACATCGCTCGTTTCTTCGACGTGCGGTCCCGCGCACAAGTCGGTAAACCCGTTGTGCGAATAAATCGAAACCGTTTCACTTGGGTGAGATTCACTCTCGCCGTGCGTGCCGAGCTCACCGCGCGCAATCGCTTCGACCAACTCCAGCTTGTACGGCTGCTCCTTAAATTTTGCGCGCGCTTGTTCGATCGACAATTCGCCGTGGACGAATTCATTTTTGCCGGCGATGCTCGCGCGCATGTGAGATTCGATCATCGGCAAATCGTCCGGCGTGAGCGGGCGCGGTAATTCGAAATCGTAATAGAACCCATCGTCAATCGCGGGTCCGATTCCCAATTTCGCGTCAGGAAAAACTTCCAGCACCGCTTGCGCCATAATGTGCGCGGCAGAGTGTCGCAACGGGCGAAGCGAATCACCGTTTTGGTTTGACATATTGCTCCCTACAATTTGAATTCTGATTTGGGCGCTCGAACACCACCGCATAAATCAGCAATTCGCAATTTGCTAATCTTCTTTCTCCACCGTAAAAAAATCACCGCTGTCCACCAGCATATACGTTTCGAGATACGCGGTCGCGTCGTCGTGCTTCGCCACGCGCACCGCTTGACCCTGATGCAATGCCGCTTCGGTCAATTCTTGCAGCGTCATCTGCGTGCGCTGAATATTTAGCAAGCGTATCAACTGCTCGCTCCAGCGCGAGGCGTAGGCGCGACGATTGCCTTCACCGCGCCCGTTCGTCTCTGGAGATTTCACGACCGCGAGGTCGTCGGCGTCAATGTCACCCGTCACCAAGACTTCCGGCGCGCGGAACATACCGTGCTGATATTCGTTCACCGGCACTTGCACTTTTTCGTAGGCTTTCACGAGGCGCTCGGCGATTTCTGGATTGCGCGGCTGCCGCTGTCCGATGTGATTGACGTACGCCGCCGCGATCAATTCCATCGGCGCGACATGGCAGCGCGCAGTCTCCACGCGGGCGCGCAAGCAAACGTACTGCGGATTTTCGTTATAGCCCATCACATCGTAATCGGGCGCGAGCCAGAGGTACGCCGAGCTGGTGCGACTCGGAACATCCATCATAAAGAAACGGGACCCGGTCTTGAGTCCTTCATCTGAAATCGAATCGAGCGTTTCGCTTCGCGCATAATGAAATAAATCAATTGTTGCCACTGTTTCTCCTTGCCACCTGAGCTAAATCGATTCTACCATAAAACAATCTCACGCTGGCGCGGGGATGAGCAGAGACTCGCGCTTCGATTCAGGCACCAGTCCGCGCGCCACCAATAATTCCGCGTTCAGCAAAGTCCCGCCCGCCGCGCCGCGCAGGGTGTTGTGACCGAGCAGGACGAATTTGTAATCGAGCACGTTGCACTCGCGCACACGACCGACGACCGTCGCCATTCCTTTTTCTGTGTCGCGGTCGAGTATCACTTGTGGACGATGTTTTTCGCGACGCACTACTATGGGGCGCGCAGGCGCGGTGGGCAATGCGAGTTCTTGCGGCACGCCGCGAAATTCCTCAAAGGCGGCGATGATTGCCTCGACGCTCGGTTTCTTTTCAAATTCGACCGAGACGGTTTCCATATGCCCGTCACGCGTCGCCACGCGATTGCATTGCGCGCTGATGCGAAAGTCCGCGTTCCGCAATGACCCATTCACCCATTGACCGAACATCTTTAGCGGCTCGCTCTCCAACTTTTCTTCTTCGCCGCCGATGAACGGAATCACATTGTCGAGAATGTCGAGTGAGGCGACGCCGGGGTAACCCGCGCCCGACAGCGCCTGCATCGTCGTCACCGCCACGCGCTTGAGTCCGAAGCGATCGTGCAATGGTTTCAGCGCGAGCGTGAGATGAATCGACGAGCAGTTCGCGTTGCAAATGATGAAACCCGACCAGCCGCGTTCGCGCTGCTGTCGCGCAACCAGATCGAGATGTTCGGCGTTCACTTCAGGAATCATTAGCGGTACGTCCGCGTCCATGCGGTGCGACGACGCGTTGCTCGAAACAATCGCGCCCGCGCGGGCGAATTCGATCTCGGTCGGTCCCGCCACCTCTGTCGGCAGCGCGGAGAAAACAATGCGCGCATCGACACGCGACGGCTCACACGGAAGCACCATCATTTCGCGCGCGACGTTTGGTATTTCGATTGGCAGCTGCCAGCGCACAACCTGAGCATACTTTTTCCCGACGGAGTGATCGCTCGCGGCGAGCGCTGTTATTTCGAACCATGGATGCTCGGCGAGCAAGGTCACAAGTCGCTGACCGACCAGACCTGTTGCGCCGAGGATGGCGACCGGAATCTTAGACATATTTTGCTCCTTCCGATGTGATGGTCATCCTATTGTGAATGGCACGCACCGAGGCGTCCGCGTCGCGCTCGTCCACGACCAGTGAAAGATTATATTCGGACGAACCTTGTGCCATAGCAATCACATTTATTTTTTGTTCCGCCAGCGCGCCAAACACTTGCGCCGCGATGCCGGGCGTGCCTTTCATCCCCGCGCCGACAATTGCAATAATCACGGTGCGTTCCTGCGACGAAATTTTTTCAATATTGCGCCGGATTTGTTCCAATTCAAACTCGCGTTTCAGCGCGTCAATCGCGCGCGGCGCGGAATCACTCTCGACGAGAAAGCAAATATTTTGCTCGGACGACGACTGTGAAATCATCAGCACGTTCACTCCCTCGCGCGCCACGGCGGAAAAAACGCGACCCGCGACGCCGGGCACGCCGATCATGCCGCGACCTTCAATCGTCACGATGCTCAGATTGCGAATCGCCGTAATGGCTTTGATGAATGAACCGTTCGCTCGCGCCTCGCGCACAATCAGCGTGCCGGGATGTGACGGATCGAATGAATTGAGAATGCGAATCGGAATATTTTTCTCGGACACGGGCAGAATCGTTTTCGGGTGAATCACCTTCGCGCCAAAGTACGCTAGCTCCGCCGCTTCCGCGTACGTAATCTCCGGCAGCGTATGTGCTTCGGGCACGATGCGCGGGTCAGTCGTCATCACGCCATTCACATCCGTCCAAATCCAGACTTCGTCCGCATCGAGCGCCGCGCCGAGAATCGTGGCAGTGTAATCGCTGCCGCCGCGTCCGAGTGTCGTGATTATTCCGTTCTCCGTCGCGCCAATGAAACCCGTTGTGACGGGCACCAGCTTTGTCGCGAGCAGGGGCAAAAGCTCCGCGCGGGTTTTTTCGCGTGTGGCTTGCATCAGCGGGTTCGCCGCGGTAAAAACATTGTCGGTGAGAATCAAACGCGTGGCTTCGATCCCGCGCGCCTCGATGCCCACATCGCACAACGCTTGCGCTGCAATCGGCACAATCAACCTTTCGCCGAGACTCCCGACGACATCGGTGGCGCGCGGCGTCAATTCGCCCAGCACAAAAATACTGCTGCAAAAATCTTCGAACTGGTCTAACGCGTGTGAGGTGCTTTCGCGCAGTGATGCCCGCGCCGATTCTGAATTAATCAGTTGATCTATCACGTCGAAATGCCGCTGCTGCAATTCGTCGCGCGTCACGAGAAGTTTTGCGATGCTGCCCTCCGCGGCGTCGCGCGCACTCGCGAGCAGAGCATTGGTGACGCCGCTCATCGCGCTCAAGACGACGATTACCTCATCGCCCTTTTCCACTTGCGCGCGAACGATTGCCGCGACCTGCGCTATGCGCGCTGCGTTACCGACCGACGTTCCGCCAAACTTCATTACGAGGCGCATTATTCACCGATCTCCTTCTCGCCAGAACGGGAGAGGGCAAGAAATGAAAACGCCGCTCATCCTCTATGGGACGAGCGGCGCACCCGTGGTTCCACCCAATTCGTCAATCGCGCCAAGCGACTGACACTCGATGCGGGATAACGGTTTTCGCCGGTTCCACTTAGTCTGCTTGCACATTTCAGTGGAACAACTCGCAGGTGGTTTTCGCTGTGCCGTCGATGATCGGGTTTGCACCCTGTGACCCGGTCTCGCTGTGATCGCGCACGCAGCTACTCGTCCTGCTAATAACGTGGTTCAAATTTTGATTTGTGATTGGGGATTTCAAATCATCAATCAGAAATCCACAATCCGAAATCCACATTTGGCAGGTGGGCGGTATAGGACTTGAACCTATGACCTCTTCCATGTCAAGGAAGCGCTCTGCCAGCTGAGCCAACCGCCCGAACGTTGAGAAATTATATCACAGATTTTTCGCGCGACAAGTTACCGCGCCCCTCAATGCGCGTTTGTGTTGCCAAAAGCAAGTTTATCAATATAATCAACGCTATCGAAAGTACAGTGCAGATGTACTTTCAGATATGCGCCGAGGTGGCGGAATTGGCAGACGCGCAAGC
>JBBSHK010000116.1:0-7972 GCA_038253185.1 Anaerolineae bacterium
GACCAGTTGAACACTGCGAACGGCGGGAACTCGGAGAAATACGCGACATAGTTCAGGTTGACCGGAATGCTGTCATCACTGAAATAGTTCATATTGCCCTTGGGTGGCTGCGGATAGGGATAGCTTTCGCGGAAGGACTTGTCGCTGCCCGCCACCGGCTTGAGTTCACCGTTCAGGAACTGAAGCGCCACGTAATTGTCGCGTTGGTTGTTCTTGTAGATCGGGTCGCCCAGCGCGCGCCAACCGGTCACGCGGTCTTTGGTGTTGATTGGATCGTTGGCGTACCGTTCCCACAGCGCGAGCACCGGCAGTTGATCGTTGACGATGCGCGCAAGTTTCGCGATGTACGGCTTTTGCGGTTCGGGATCAAAACCGGTGGACGCCTTTGTAATCAGGTCAGGAACATTTTCCTGTTGCCCGTCGAGCGTCTGCGTCAGGGGCCAGTTGTAACCTTTGGAGCCGCTAGTCGCGTCGGGCACGTTGTACGGCTTGCCGAGATAGTACGCAAAGCCGCGATAGGGGTGCGGCACCGGATAGTAGAGCGCGAGGTCAATGATCAGTTGGTAGCTCGCGTCGCTTCTGATCTTGGAACGCTCGGACGATTGGTAACCGCGCACCGTCGTCTTGATGCCGAATTGCGTGAGCTGCTGCGCGGCATCTTGCGCGGCGCCGAACCAGTCGGCAAAGTCGGAGGGCACCGACAATTCGTAATTCATCGGCTTGCCCTTGTCGTCCACCCAGATGCCGTCAGAACCTTTTTTGAATCCGAGCGCGGTCAACATCTTTTCCGCTTTGGCGGTATCGTGCGGGTACGGATTCAATTTCGCAATGGTACTCTGATCGAGCCACTGCGGAACGGTGAGGTCCGTAAAGCCTGCCATATATTTTACCGGCACGCCCGCTTGCCCAAAGGCGACGGTCGCGTTCTGCTGACGGTCGATGATGTAGGCGAATGCTTGGCGTACATCTTTCAACTCGAACGGGTGAACGTTTTCGTTGAACCAGATGCCGGGTCCGGTGCCGGTCGGTCCGCGAATGATTTGATAACCGGGCAACGCCTGGAAGGCTTTGTCATTCGCCGGAGGAAACGCGTGTGAGGCGTAATCAATGTCGCGCGAGAGCACGAGCGGGATGGTCTCGTTGGTCTCCCCAAAGTAGTCGATGATCTTGTCAAAGCCGATCTTGTCGGCATTGAACCCACCCGGATTCTTGACGAGCGTGAGCTGGGCTTCGGTGACGCTCGCAGGGTCAACCGCGAACGGACCATAGACTACGTCCTTGTCCGGCTTGAGACTCGTGAGCGCGTCGACGAATTTTTTCTTGTCGTCGGAGCTTGCTTTGTTCTTACGCAAGTCCGCCGCCTGGTCCATCAGCTTGCCATAGACCGAATACGCCACAGGCTGATTCGTGCGCAAGATTTGCCCGAGCACGCGCGGGCCCGGGTTACTGACCATAAAATCGATCGTGGAATCGTCTTTGGCGACGACGTCCGAGAGCGCGCTCCAGGTCGAATCGTCTTCTGCCCACAGAATGTTATACGTGCCGACGACATCTTTGCTGGTGAAAGCTGTGCCGTCACTCCACTTGATGCCCTTCTTGAGTGTGAGCGTCAACACTTTGGGCGAATTGTCCAGAGTTGTCGTGTTCGAGACGGCGGTGGTCGCCGCGACGGTTGCCGCGGTCGTTGCCGCCGAAGTTGCCGCGCTGGTGGCGGCAGATGTCGCGGCGGTCGTTGCCGCCGGTGGGTTAGTGGCGGCGGGTGCGTTGGTCGCGGCGGGAGCATTGGTCGCGGGCGCAGTACTCGGCGCGGTTGCGCCGCCACAGCCCACGGCGATTGCCACGAGCGCGACGATCATCGCGAAGGTCATTAACTTGTTCATCTTCTTCTCCTCTCACTGAATGTTGAATTGGTTTGGAATCGCGTTTACCTGTTTCGTTTCTGTGGTCACCTCCTTGTGTGGATTAATCGTTAGCTCGCCTGACCAGCACAATAATAATCGCCGCGAACAGCAGACCGAGAATGAGCGTGGTGAGTGTGATGACGAATTCGGCAGTGTCCGGTTTTTGAAAAAAAAGCAGCGCTCCCGAAACGAGAATCAAAAACACCGCGAAGCGAAATCCAAATTGACCGAGACCCGCACTCATCGTGCCGCACGCCCCTACCTGCCATTCACTCCAACCGCATCGCCGAGGTCGTACTGTCTCAATTCGCCCGCGCCCTCGCGCGCGTGTCGTAACGGATGACACGCGACCGCGGAACCATCCACGAATTGGCTGAGCGGCGGCACGACATCGCGACATTCATCGCCCGCGTACGCCGGGCAGCGCGGGTGAAACGGGCAACCGCTTGGCAAGCGCAACAAGCTCGGCACATCGTCGCTGCGTAATTCGATACGCGGTTTTTTGCGCGTCACGTCGGGATCGGCTTCGGGAATTGCCGAGAGCAGTACTTGCGTGTACGGATGCTGCGGATGTTCGACCACCTGACGCGATGACGCCAGCTCCACCAATTTGCCGAGATACATCACGCCGATGCGACCCTCCCACGCGAAATATTTCGCCAGCGCGAGGTCGTGAGAAATAAACAGCACCGCCAAGCCCATTTGCTCTTTGAGGCGCGTGAGCATATTCAACAAGCTGATGCGGATCGAGACATCCACCATCGAGACCGCTTCATCCGCGACAATAAATTTTGGTTGAACTGTGAGCGCACGCGCGACCGAAACGCGCTGTCGCTGACCGCCGCTCAGTTGGTGCGGAAATTTGTCGAGGAAATCATCGGGCGGCGTGAGGTCAACCAGTTCCAAAAGTTCGCGCACGCGGTTGCGCGTCGCGCCGTCGCCGTTCGTAAAATGATGATGGCGCAGCGGCGCCGCGAGGATTTGGTAAATGCTGTGCGCGGGGTTGAGCGACGCGTACGGGTCCTGATGAATCATCTGCACCCCGAGACGATACTCCTCATAGTCCACTTTGGTGAGATGCTGAATGTCGCTGACGTGATAATAGATATGACCGGACGACGGCGGCAAGAGTCCCGCGATCATTTTGCCGGTCGTCGTCTTGCCGCAGCCCGATTCGCCGACGAGGCACAGGACTTCGCCTTCGTCAATCGTGAGCGATAGATTGTCCACCGCCTTGATCGATTTCTTCCCGACCTGAAACGCGCGGGTGACGTGATCGAGCGTGATTATTGCTTGCGGCATTTCGGTATTTTTACCACAGAGTCACGGAGAACGCGGAGAAAAATAAAAACATTTCTTTCTACGAATCTCTGTGCCCTCTGCGTCTCTGTGGTGGATTCATTTTTAGCTTTCCGCCCCAACCACCGCTTTCTCCTTATACACGTGCAATGCCTCACGCGCGGTGCGCCAGTGCCAACACATCACCCAATGTCCCGCCGCGATTTCTTCCATCTCCGGCTCAATGCTGCGCGTCTGCTCATCCGCGAGCGGACAGCGCGGGTGAAACTTGCAGCCGCTCGGCAGGTTGATCAAGTCCGGTGGCGAACCGGGAATCGAAGTCAGTTCTTCTTTCGTGCCCGCGAGCGTCGGCACCGCGTTGATGAGACCGATCGTGTACGGATGGCGCGGATTTTTGAACATTGTGTACACGTCGCCCGTCTCGACGATCTTGCCCGCATACACCGTCGCCACGCGGTCCGCCAATTCCGCCGCGAGCGAGAGATCATGCGAAATAAAAATGAGCGAAAAGTCGAGTCGCTGGCGCAACTCTTTCAGCACATCCATGATACTGCGCTGCGTCAAAATGTCGAGCGCCGTCGTCGGCTCATCCAAAATCAAAAGCTGCGGTTCGAGCAACAGACCGAGCGCAATCAACACGCGCTGCCGCATACCGCCGGACAATTCGTGCGGGTACGCGCGCCATACCCGTTCTGGATCGAGCCGCACCAACGTCAACACGTGCGCGGCGCGTTCCTGCAATGCCTTGCCTTGCAAATAGCCGTGCGCTTTCGCCGTGTCCGCGAATTGATCCGATATACGCAAGACTGGATTCAGCGCGTTCAGCGCGCCTTGAAAGACCATCGCGCATTCTTTCCACCGAAATTCGCGCAATTGATTCTGGCTCAACTTGAGCACGTCGATGGTTCGCTCCGGGATCGCGCGACCGTTCGGCGCCGTCGATTTGAAACGCGCGTACGTGATTGTGCCGCTGCTGATGCGCGCGGTCGAAGGCAGCAAGCCGACGAGCGCCAAGCCGAGCGTCGTCTTGCCCGAACCGCTTTCGCCGATCAGCGCCAGCACTTCGCCGCGTTGCACGTCGAACGAAACATTACGCACCGCCTGCACCGCGCCGCGCCGCGCTTTATATTCGACCGTCAGATTCTTGACCGATAACGTCGGTTGGCTAATAACAAGTGGCGGCGCGCCGAGAGCAAAATGCTTTTGCATTAATTCAATCTCAAATCAGAAATCACCCCGTCCAGCGGGGTCTGCTGGATAAATCTGGAATTATCTACACGCTCGTCCTCAGGCGCGGATTGAACACTTCGTCCAGTGAACGCGAGAGTGACACCAGCGCGAGTTGAAACAGCGCGATGGCGCCCACCGGCGCGAGCATCGTCCACGCGGCGTCGGATTGATAAATCGCGCCTTTGGTGTACGCCAGACTCAAAGTCGTGCCCCAATTCGCGCTGCTGAACGGCACCAGTCCCAAAAACACGAGACTCGTCTGTTGATAAATCGCGCTGGTCGCGGCAAAAATGAGTGAGATCGCGACGAACGACATCATATTCGGCAGCATCTCGCGGAAAATAATGTGTGGTGTGCCGAGATTCAGCGTCATCGCGGCTTCGACGTAATCGCGCTGTTTCAACGAAAGCACTTGCGAACGAATTTGTCGCGCCAGTCCTGCCCACCCCAAAAGCGCGAGCAGCACCGCCAATAAAAAGATGTCGCTCAATTTCACCATCGTCGCCAAAATCGCGAGCAGCGGAAATTGCGGAATCGTCAACCAGATGTTCACCAGTTCCATCAAGACTGTGTCCACGATGCCGCCGAGAAATGCACTGACGGAACCGACCGCGACGGCGAGCAGCGTCGTCAAGAGTCCGGCGACGAACGCGACTTCTAAAATATCTTTGCCGCCATAGACCAGCAGCGCCAGATTGTCACTGCCTTGAAAGTCCGTGCCCAAAATATGTCTGGACGAAGGACCTTCCAAAATCTCCGCGACGTTGGCGTGATTCTGCGGCGGGATGACCATCGGACCGACCAGTGAAACAATCGTAATCACGACAAGAACCAACAAGCCGATAAAGCTCGCGGGATTGCGCGCGATCAGCTTGAAGGTTTTGCCGGTTTCGGAAATCGCGCTGCCGAATGGAGCTGTAATCGCTGCCATTAATTCCCCTCCCCCTGCACGCGGATGCGCGGATCAAGAAATCCGTACAGCAAGTCCGCAATCGCGTTCGAGAAAACTACGGCGATGGTCGTCACCAGAAAAATCCCTTGCATCACCGGATAGTCGCGCGAATATAACGCTTGCGTCAACAGCAGACCGATGCCCTGATACGTAAATATTTTTTCGATGATCACCGAGCCGCCGAGAATGAACGCGATGGACAAGGCGAAACGTGTGAATAAAGGCAGACTCGCGTTGCGCCCGACGTACGCGGTAATGATGCGCGACTCGGGCAGACCGCGCGCCTTTGCCACCGTCACATAATCCTCGCCGAGCGTGCTGACCGTGCTGCTCTTCATCGTCAGCATCCACGAGCCGACCGAGGCGAGAATGTACACGAGCGCGGGCAGCGCGACGTGTTTCAGCACATCGCCAAAAAAATCGAAGGTGAAACCGGGCTTGATGCCCGCCGACAGCGAGCCGCGCAATTCTCCGGCGGGCACAATTTTCCAAACGAGACTGATGAGAATAATCAGAACGATGGCGGTCATATACGCGGGGATCGCGTCGAGTCCCGCCGCGATATTCGTCAGCAGATGGTCGAGCCACGTATCGCGTTTGTAGGCGATGATCATGCCGAGGAAGATGCCGAGGAAAAAACTGATGATGAGCGAGGTGCCCACGCTGAACAAGGTCCAGGGCAAACGCTGCGCGATCAGGGTAGACACTTCTTGACCGCGATTGATGTACGAGATGCCGAGGTCGCCGCGCGCCAGATTGCCCAAAAATTCCACATACTGCTTGGGGAGCGGCTCACTCAAATCGATGTGCAGCAGTGATGCCGCGCGCCGCATCGCTTCCTCTTCGGTCAATCCTTTCAACACGAGATCGTTCACAAAAATATCGACCGGGCTACCCGGCATCGCGCGGATGACGAAAAAGATCAGCGTGGTCACCGTCCAGATCGTGAACAGTGCCTTGAGTAAACGGCGCAGCAGAAAATTCGAGGTGATGCGCCGCAGCCACGGAAAGGAGACAGGACGCTCGGTCGTAACCGGGACTGAGATCGTGCTCATCGCATTGACTCCTCGTACAGCTTGTACCTTTCGCGCGCGCGGCGAAATTTTTCCTGCGCGGGTATCCATTCACTAATCATTAATTGGACGCTCACACCCGCGTCGATTTTTCCGCGTACGCTTGCATCGCCCATCAGCCGGTCGAAATGTGTTTCTCGCCACGCGAAATCGTCGGGATACATTTTCCGAACCGTCGCGATCACTTCGAGCGCACCGGCTACGGGGTGAAACAATTCGCGCGCGGTCACATGCACCTGCACACCAAAGCATTGTTGATTGGCGAATTTGCTGGTTGTCGGCGTGAACGCGACCGGGCGAAAACGCGCGCCCGCGATATTCCGCGCGTTGAGCGTTTCCGCAAGCGCATAGCCATCCACAAATGGCGCGCCCGCGATCTCGAAAGGCAGTGGCGTGCCGCGCCCTTCCGACAAGTTCGTGCCTTCGACCAGACACATTCCCGGATAGACGACGGTCGTGGCAAGCTGCGGAATATTGGGTGAGGGCGATACCCAAATCAAATCGGTTTCATCATACCACTGCTCGCGCTTCCACCCACGCAACGGGATTACGCGCAGGTCCGCGCCGAGGCTCAATTCGCGATTGTAAAATTGCGCCAATTCACCGAGGGTGAGCGCGTAACGGATCGGCAGAGGACCGTGTCCGACAAAAGATTGCAGCGCGGGGTCGAGCGTTGGTCCCTCAATCGTCACACCATTGATCGGATTGGGACGGTCGAGGACGATGAGCTGTTTCTGATTTTCCGCGCACGCTTCCATTGCCAAGCCGAGGGACGCGTTGTACGTGTAATAGCGCGCGCCCACATCCTGCAAATCAAACAGCAGCGCGTCAATCCCCGCCAGCATTTCGGGCGTGGGCTTGTGGGTTTCTCCGTACAACGAGTGAACCAGTAATCCCGTGCGTTCGTCTCGACCGGACGCGACGTGCTCACCCGCGCTCGCGGCAGATGCCAGTCCATGCTCCGGACTGAATAACGCGACGAGCTTGATTCCTGCGGCGCGGAGTACGTCGATGTTCGATTCGAGCGTACGCGTCACGCCGGTCGGATTCGTCACCAAGCCGACGCGCGCGTTTTTCAATGGCGCGAGTGATTCGCTTAAAAGTACATCGAGACCGGTCAGTATTTCACGCATCCTGTTTCACGAATCCGATTTCACTCAATATCAAAAATTTTTTTCGGCGGCATCGTCTGCTTTATGATAACTGCGAATAAATCCACTTGCAAGAGCCGCGCGATTCAACCTTGTCCAGATTGAGATTAGTCAGCCCGTGTTTCTCAAACCGGCGGCGATGCCATTGATCGTCAAGTCGATCACTTCTTGCAAGACCGCCGCTTCTGCATGGTTCTCCTCTGTCAGCGCGCGTCTTCGTTTCAGCATTTCGACCTGAATAAAATTCAGCGGGTCGACGTAAGGATTGCGCAAGTGAACCGAGCGCTGGATCACCTGATCGGTGTGCATCAATTCCGCATGAGCGGCAATCGTGAGCACGAGTTGAGACGTTAGGGCGTACTCGTC
>JBBSHK010000117.1:0-7958 GCA_038253185.1 Anaerolineae bacterium
CGGCGACGCGGGCGTGGACATCGCGGTGCATTCGTGGTGCGACCAGCGCGCGACCTATGGCGAAACGGAGCGCGCGGAGGCAGAAGCCGCGCTGCAAGTCGTCATTGCCCGTCTGCTCGACAGTTATTACCACGCGCGCGAAAAAAGCGTGGCGCCGCCGTCGCTCGTCACGGGGCACGATGTGATGCAGATCTTGCGAATTGGTCCGAGTAAACGCGTGGGCGAAATTTTGGAAATCGTACGCGAAGCTCAGGCGATGGGGCAAGTGACCACGCGCGCGCAGGCGCTGAATTTTATTCGACAATACGGAAATAAGGAGCAGAGTGATGACGCGGCTTGTGATTGACACCGACCCGGGCGTGGACGATGCTCGCGCGATGATGATGGCGTTCGCGTACCCCGGCGCGCAGGTGGAAGCGCTCACCGTCGTCGCGGGCAATGTCGATCTCGAACGCACCCGCGCGAACGCGTGTACCGTGCTCGACATTCTCGGTGTTCCTGAAGGCGCGACGCCGATTTTTGCCGGATGCGATCGCGCGCTGCTCGGACAGCGCGTGCACGCGAGTTACGTTCACGGCGCGGACGGATTGGGCAACAGCAATTATCCCCCCTCGCCGCGCCGCGTGGAAAGCGAGCACGCGGTGAACGCGCTGATTCGTCTCGCCAACGCGTCGCCGGGAGAGTTGACGCTGGTCGCCATTGGACCGCTGACGAATGTGGCGATGGCGACGCGGCTCGATCCGACGCTGCCGAAAAAATACAAGCAACTCGTGGTGATGGGCGGCGCGATTCGCGGAACCGGCAATATGGCGAGCAACGGGTATCCGACGGCAGAGTTCAATGCCCACAGCGATCCCGAAGCGGCGCATATTGTTTTTGAAAATTGGACAGAGTTGTCACTGATTTCGTGGGAGACGACCCTTCAATATTTTGTTCCAGCAGAACGCCTGGCGGAATTGATGAGTCTCGGCACGCCGCGCTCTGAATTTTTCGCCCGCATCACGCGCTTTGTCCTCGAATTCGTGCGGCAGCGCTTGGGACGCGACGCGATTGCGACTCCGGATGAACTCGCGATGGCGGTCGCGCTCGAGCCGGAGATTGTGACCAGAGCGGAGATGCACGCGGTGAAGGTCGAACTCGCGGGACCGCGTGGACAAACGACGGTTGATTGGTTCAATGGCACGGATCATGCGCCCAATATGAACGTGATTCTGGAAATAAACCATGAGCGCTTTTGGGAAATGCTTCGAGCCTCCGTCGCGTGAACTTGTGCCATTTACATCGCACTTTTTGACACAATGTCTCGTGTGCCGTATAATCGCGGTTCGCTTGACAGCCACATTTCATCTGACCGCTGCCGTTGACGACAACTCATTTCAAAAACCCGATTCCGCGCGGGAGAACGAGTCAGAATGACAAGCCGCCGCGCAACTTCCATCAAGAAATTTCATTTTTGAAATGAGTTGTATTGACCTTGAAAGGACTTATGCGCGAACGTACTTATGTTTTCCTGATTATCATCTTGCTGCTCGCGATATTCGCGGCATGGCTCGACTTTGCCAGTCCCCACATTAAACTTGGTCCGATTGATCGGGACATCCGCGTTCACCAGGGCTTGGACTTGCAAGGTGGCTTGCGTGTGCTGCTCGAAGCGGACGTTCCGCCGACGACCGACGTCAGTCCGGAATCTTTGGGCGTGGCTAAAGATATTATCGAGAAACGCGTAAACGCGTTGGGCGTCGTCGAGCCGGTAATTCAAACTCAAGGCACGCGCCGACTCGCGGTGGAACTCCCAGGGATTGCCAATCCCGATGAAGCCATAAAAACCTTCGGCGGCACGGGCTTGCTCGAATTCGTGGATGCCGAAAGCACACCGCTGCGCGAAGGTGAAGTGGTGAAGACGACGGGTCCGACCGTGGATAATTCTTGCGCCGGGCTGATTGGCAGTAACGCCGCAACTCCCGCCGCGCCAACTGCGACGGTAGCTCCTACCGCGACCATTGCTCCGACCGTTGCTGTTTCGTCCACCGCGACCATTTCGCCGACCGCGCCCATCACGGCGACGCCGGAGATAACTTCGACCCAAGTTTACACTACTGCGATGACCGGCGATTGTCTGTCCGGCGCGTCGGTGCAATTCGACCAGACCAATCGCCCGCAGATTGGATTCACGATGCAGGGCAACGGCACAAAAATCTTTGGCGATTTTACCAGCAGCCACGTGGGCAAATATCTCGCGATAGTCCTCGATAAAAAAGTGATTTCATCTCCAGTCATCCAAAGCGCCATCACGACCGGGAGTGGTGTGATCAACGGTCGATTTACTTTGAAAGAAGCGAACGACCTCGCGATTCAGTTGAAATATGGCGCGCTGCCGATCCCGTTGAAAATTGTCGAGACGACCAACATCGGTCCCACGCTCGGACAGGACTCTGTCCGCAAGAGTATCATCGCCGGCGCGATCGGTCTCGGCGTGGTGATGCTCTTTATGCTTCTGAATTATCGCCTGCCCGGTTTGCTTGCCGACCTCGCGCTCAGCGTTTACGCGCTCGTGCTGTTCGCGATTTTCAAGGGGGGCATCCCGCTCGCGTTCGATTTCGTCACGCTGACGCTGCCGGGTATCGCGGGTTTCGTGTTGTCGGTTGGCGTTGCCGTCGATGCGAACATTTTGATTTTTGAAAGAATCAAAGAAGAATTGCGCGCGGGTCGTTCGCTGCCGCTCGCGATTGAAGCCGGGTTCAATCGTGCCTGGCCCTCCATCCGCGACTCGAACGCCTCCACTCTGATCACCTCGTTGATTTTGTTCTGGTTCGGTACGAGCTTTGGCGCGAGCTTGGTCGCCGGATTCGCGTTAACACTCGGACTCGGCGTCGCGGTCAGTTTGTTTACCGCGGTACTGGTCACGCGAACTTTTTTGCGTTTGGCGATTGACCTGAACATCACCAAAAATCTTTGGTGGTACGGCGTGGACCGAGACGTGACGCGGCGATCACCGGTCGTCGGTGGAATTCAATAGGAGCAGTTGACAAATGGCTAGGTGCTTTAAGGAAAATTATGGCTGACATTATTGGAAAGCGAAACTGGTATTTCGCGCTGTCGCTGCTGGTCATCCTGCCGGGCTTGGTCGCGATGGCGATTCACTGGAACCGTTTTGGCGCGCCCTTTACTTTGGCGATTGATTTTACCGGCGGCACGAACTGGGAGCTCGCGAATGTTTCTCAGGCGCCAAGCACTGCGGATGTGCGCGACATTTTTGCGCGGCACGGAATTCGCGACGCGGTGCCGCAGCCTGAGACCATAAATAATCAACCGAGCGTGCTCATCCGCTCGTCTGAACTCAGCCCCGAAACGAAACGCGCGATCGAGCCGGACCTGAAGCAATTGCTGGGCAACTATACCGAGATTCGTTTTGAATCGGCGGGTCCCGCCATCGGCGCGGAAGTTTCGCAGCGCGCGACCTACGCGGTTGCGCTCGCCTCCCTCGCCATTCTGCTTTACATCACGCTCGCCTTCCGCCGCATTCCGCAATCCTTCCGCTACGGCGTGTGCGCATTAATCGCCATGCTGCATGATGTGTTGGTTGTGGTTGGTGCGGCATCGATCTTTGGTCTGCTGTTGGGTTGGGAGGTCGATTCGCTTTTCCTAACGGCACTGCTCACCGTCATTGGTTTTTCCGTTCACGACACCATCGTCGTGTTTGACCGGATTCGCGAAAATCTTTTGCGGATGCGCGGCTTGCGCTTCGACACGGTCGTAAATCACAGCATCCTGCAAACGCTCGACCGCTCGATCAATACCCAGCTCACCGTCTTGTTCACGCTGACCGCGCTCGCATTATTCGGCGGGTTGACCATTCGCCAATTCGTCGTTACTCTGCTGATCGGAATCTTGAGTGGCACCTATTCGTCCATCTTTAACGCGGCTCCGCTGCTTGTCGTATGGGAGAATGGCGAAATTCCAAATTTCTTCCGCCGCGTGTTCGGTCGTCGGCGTCAGGTCACGGCATAATCGCCCATTCGTCACCCCTACGGCAGTTGCAAAGTCAGTTGACAAGCGCTGAGAACGTCTCCACGTCATTTCGAGGAGCGGTTTTTGCGACGAGAAATCTCGATAGCTCATTCGGTCGAGATGTCCCACTCCGTTCGACATGACAAGAGAAATCGATTTTGCAACAGCCCTGCGTCACCCCTTCGTCACATTGACAATTGTGCGACGCGCTGATATGATGCGCGGCGTGTTCGTTGAACGGTGTTCGTTCCACTCGCTCCTTCTCACATCAAGTCCCGGCAAGTAGGTGCACGTCCATTTTGAAAAAAGTTTTTCTGCTGGTGCTGTTCGCGCTGCTATTCACCCCGCGGGTCGAGGCACAATCGAATGACAACGCCCGCGTACTCACTCTCATTAATCAGGCGCGCATTACCAACGGTCTCACCCCACTCGCGCTCAACGCTACGCTCAATGCTGCCGCGCAAGCGCACGCCAACGACCTCGCAAACGCTGGCGTGAATTACGCCGCGCTCGGACACAATGGCTCGGATGGTTCGACGCCTCCGGTGCGGATGCAGCGAGCGGGCTATCCGGCGTATCCGAACGGCTTGTATGTCGGAGAGAATTGGGCAGCATATCAGACCGTGGACGATGCCATGAATTTCTGGATGAGCGATGTGCCACACCGCGCGAACATTTTGCGCGTGAATTTCCGCGAGATCGGCATTGGCGTCGCGCCCTCCGTGCAAGGGAATCCGATCGTGATCACCGACTTTGGCGCGCAGCCGAACGTACTGCCGGCTTTTGTGAATTGGAACGGATCCACCGCTGCGCTCACTCTTACCAACGAATTGGTATATCCCGCGGGAGATGGCGCGAATGTCATCGGTCAAGCCGTAAGCGTCGAGCTTTCCACACGCGCGAATTTTTCACCCTCGCGCACGCAGCCCTTCTCCAATACTATTTCGTTCGTGTCCACCGACGCACCCGCCAGCTCAAAAATCTATGTCAAGTTTTTCGACGCACAAGGGCGTACGGTGCAGTCCAGCGCGGCTCCGCTCGGAGCGTTGACCGCGCCCGTTGCCGGACCCGCTTTCGCCGCACCCGCTGCGGCAGTGACACCCAGCGCGACGGCGACCATCGCGGCGACGGCTACCAAAACGGCAACGCTCTTTGCGACCTCAACGCGCACCGCGACCCCTCGCGCCACTGCGACGCGCACGGCAACCACGAAACCGCTTTCCGCGACGCGCACGCCCACTCGGCGCGTGGTTGCTGCGACAGCTACGCGCAAACCGGCGACGGTCGCGCCGGCGTTCACCGTGACTGAAGCTCCAACCGATGCGCCGACTGAAGAGCCGACCGAGACACCGTTCGCGATCACTTCGGGCGTCGAAGCGCTCACCGCCAATTCAAATTCTGTCCCCTCCGCGGCGCAAGGCTCATTCATCATCCTCGCGTTGCTCTCGCTCGCAGCCTTCATCGTCGCCTGGCGAGTGTGGCGGCACTAGTCCAGAGCGGGTCCGAATCTCCTCAGGAGCACCCTCGGCATCGCCGCTCGCCGAACAACTCGCTGCCGAACTGGTCGACCACGCGCGCATGCTCGCCGAATTTGCTGCGCGGATGCAGCTGCAGCGCGATGATTTTGCGTCGGCGTGGCGCAAGTCCCAGAACGCGCGACTCATTGCCTCCAGTCTCACCGCAACCAATGATGAAATTGAAACTACAATCGGTGTGCTATTGGATGGCTTGCGGCTCGCGAGCGATGCGACCTCGCTGGCGGTTTATTTGAATCGAGTGGCAGAGTGGGGCAAGCAGGCGGCGATGAAGGGCACCGCTTACGCCAGCACGCTCGACCGCCTGAGCGAATTTCGCCGCGCGTTGCTTCCGTTCACACTCAAGTTCTACGCGCCCGGACCCGAGTTGCAATTGGTCTTGGGCGCACGATGCGCTGGCACGGGCGAATCGCGCGATCATCGCTGCCGCGTACATTCAAGCCGCGCAGGAACAACTTGCCACGACGGCGCGCCTGCGCGCGCTGGGCAGACTCACCGGCGGCATTGGGCATTCGCTCAATAATTCGCTCGCGACCATCCTGGGGCGCGCGCAGTTGCTGACCAACGCGCAGCACGACCCCGCATTGTCCAACGAATTGCGAGAGATCGAAATCGCCGCGCGCACCGCCGCCGAAAGTTTACGCCGCATACAAGATTACTCTAGCCCGCCGGTGGAACAGGAGATGGTCCCGCTCGACCTCAACACGGTCGTGAACGAAACGGTTCAATTGACGCGTTACCGCTGGCGCGACGATGCCGAGGCGAGCGGCATCGTGATCGATGTCATCAGAGACCTGGCGGATGTTCCGCCAGTGCTTGGCAGCCGCGCGGAATTGCGCGATGCGCTGGTGGAATTGATTCTCAATGCGGTGGAAGCAATGCCATTGGGCGGCGTTGTCACGGTGCGGACCGAACGGCTCGGTGACGGGGTGCGAGTTTCCGTAACCGATATCGGCGAAGGAATGGAGCCAGCGACCCGCACCCGCGCGTTCGATTCCTTTTTTACCACGAAAGGCGCGGGACACGTGGGGCTGGGGCTGCAACTGGCTTCGGAGATTGCCACGCGGCATCGCGGCAGTTTGCAAATCGAGAGCACGCCCGCGCGCGTCACGATGGTGACGGTCTCACTGCCCGCGACCAATGTCAGGACTGCCGCGCCCGCAATGAATCCCACCGTTCCGGAGCGCGGGATGAAGATCCTAGTTGTTGACGATGATCCCTCGCTGCGCGAGATCGCGGGCAAATCGTTGGCGCTGCACGGACATCAGGTCGTCACAGCATAGTCCGCCTTCGAAGCGCTGCGCATGTTTCGGGAGCAAGGTCCGTTCGACGCGATACTCTCCGATCTGGGTATGCCTGGAATCAATGGGTTCGAGCTGGCGCGGATGATTAAGAAAATTTCTCCAAAGACCTTGATCGTCTTGATGATCGGCTGGTCGGCTGAGCTTGATCCGAAAAAGATTCGCGAGAGCGGCATCGATCGCGCGATCAATAAACCCTTCGACGTAGATCAGGTACTGCAATTAATGCAAGAGGCGATGGCGATTCGCGAACAGATGTAAGGCGTAAAGGTGCAAATGTTGGGGCGACCCTTGGGGTCGCCCTTTTCTTTTCTATGTTAAGATTCAGCGCGGGAGGCGGAATGCAAAACGATGGTTATGGATTTCAGACATTGGCGATCCACGCGGGCGAGAGTCCTGACGAAGCGACCGGCGCGCTGGTCACGCCGCTGCATCTCAGCGTCAGCTATCATCTCGGCAGCACTGAACGCGGCGCGGCAGTCTTTTCCGGCGAAGAGGAAGGATTCGTTTACACGCGTTGGGCGAATCCGACCGTCGCTGTTTTGGAAAAACGAATCGCCGCGCTGGAGGGCGCGGAAGCGGCGGTCGCGACCGCATCGGGTATGGCGGCGATCACGACCAGCATTCTCGCGAGTGTGAAAGCGGGCGATCACATCGTCGCGGCGAAAGCAATTTATCCGAGCAGCTATCATTGGCTCGATGAAAATTTGCGCGCGCTCGGAGTTGAAACCACGTTCGTGGATGCCACCGACGCGCGCAATGTCGCGAACGCGTTGCGGCCGAATACGCGCGTCGTCTATCTCGAAACGCCCGGCAATCCGATCCTCGCGCTGTGTGATTTGGAAATGATCGCGCAGTTGGCGAACGACGTGGGCGCGCTCACGATTTGTGACAATACGTTCGCGACACCGTTCAATCAGCAGCCGCTCAAGTGGGGCATTGATGTAGTGGTGCATTCCGCGACCAAATATCTCAGTGGGCACGGCGACGCGATCGGCGGCGCGATTGTCGGCAGCCGAGAATTTATCGCGCGAGCGGGAACGGAAACGCTGCGGTATTTCGGCGGAGTGATGAGCCCATTCAACGCCTACTTGATTTTGCGCGGCACGCAAAC
>JBBSHK010000118.1:0-7889 GCA_038253185.1 Anaerolineae bacterium
GTAGGCAGGTGATTTTATGGAACGACCGGAGCTTTTGTTTCCGCATTACGCGGTGCGTGCGCTGAAAGATTTGCGCGGACCGAAATGGAAAAAATTAGTCGAAGAAATCGCGGCGCTGCCGGAGAGTGATCCCGACGCGCTCGCGTTTCAATTGATGATGGTGCGCCTCAACAGCTGCGTGACGTGCGACGCGCGGCGCTATTCGGAACGCGGCGGTTGCGTGCGCTCGTCCGTGAGCACGCTGACGTTATCGAAAGAAAGCGAGGAGACTTTGCTGGCGCGCTACCGCGCGGCGCGCAAGGAAATCGCGCAAACGTTCAAGCAAAAACGCGCGCTGCCGCAAGCCGCATAGCCGCCAAAGAAAAGCAACGAAGCAGAAATGCGAAACGTAAAACGTGAACTTGTACGTTTTACGTTTTTTCTTTTTATTCCTGTGTTATAATTTTTTCGCAATGCCTACATACCTGCCCAATGCAGAACCATTTTTTTTCAAAGGGACCCGTACCGGCTGTTTGCTCATCCACGGATTCACCGGCACACCTTACGAGATGCGCGGGCTGGGCACCTGGCTCTCGACGAATTTTGGTTACACCGTTTTCGGACCGGCGTTGGCGGGACACGCCACGCATCACGCGCACATGGCTCGCACCACGTGGGAAGATTGGTACGCGAGTGTTAATGAAGCGTACCGCGAGCTTGCCTCGCAGTGCGATCAGGTATTTGCCATTGGACTCTCGCTCGGCGGTTCGCTCGTGTTCCATCTCGCCGCGCACGAACCGCTCGACGGCGTAATCTCAATCGCCGCGCCGATTCAGGCAAATCCACCGCAGGCGAAATGGTTTCGCGTTTTTCCTTTTTTGTTTCATCTCGTCCCGTACATTCGCAAGAATTCCTCGAACGACGATACGTGGGATTCTTCTGTCAGAGAGAAACATCCCTCGTATGATCGCGTCTCAACCCGCGCGGCGCATAGCTTAATCGTGGGACTGTTACCGCACCTGCGCGGCGACCTCGGTCAAATTCGCGCGCCCGCGCTGTTGATTCACGCTCGCGCCGACCGCACCGTGCCGCTTGAGTCAATGCCCTTCATCTTTGAACGTCTTGGCTCGACCGATAAAAAGATGATTGAACTCGAACGCGGCGGACACCTCGTGCTCGAAGACTTCGCGAAGGACGCGGCGTTCCGGGCGATTGCGGACTTCATCCGCGAGCACATTCCAGCTCAGGCGACACAACGCACGAGCGCGTCACCCGTGCCACAGCTCGCCTCCCCACTCTGATGCGCGAAATAGAATTCACGACCGGCAAGTCCGGCGAGAATGAAACGGTTCGCGGCGTACTTTACGAGCCGGATGTGAGCGGCAAGTATCCTGCCGTCGTGTTTACTCACGGGCTATTGTCGCGGCGCGAAGAATTCGGCAGCTACCCCGAGCAACTTGCCGCGCGCGGATTTGTGTCGCTCGCGATTGATCTACGCGGTCACGGCTTGAGCGAGGGACAGCGCGGTTTTGTTTCCGAAGCGCGCGGCGTTCTGGATATCCGCCGCGCGCTCGATTTTTTATCCGCATTGCCGAGCGCGGATGCGACGCGGCTCGCGCTCGTCGGGCACAGTCTCGGCGCGGCGTTCTCTGTTTGCGCGGCGGCGGAAGATGCGCGCGTCAAAGCATTGGTCGCGATCGCGCCGCCCGCGAGCATTCGCCACGAATTAAAACCCGGCGAAGGCGCGGTCTACGCGATCGGTTATCGCCTCGGCAATTTTTACAAACGACTCACCGGCAAGTCGCTCTACTTTCCGTATCGCGTGAGCATTAACGAATTATTTCATCACAAAGCTTCACTCCACGCCGCGCAGCAGCAAAATTTTCTCGGACGCACTTCGCCTCATGAAAACGCGCGCACGCTGGTCAAGCAACAGAATACTCTGGCGTGCGCCGAGCGGGTGCGCGTGCCAACGCTGGTGCTGATCGGCGACCACGATCGCATCGTTTCAACATCCGAGCTCGTGTACGAAAAACTCGCGGGACCAAAAGAATTCATGCGCGTGAAGGATTCAGGTCATTCGGTGATGCTGGATGGAAACGGCGCGCAAGTTTTCGCCGACATCGCCGCGTGGTTGGAAAAGCACCTCCCCCCTTCCCCTCCTTATTAAGGAGGGGTGGTTGACATCTCAAAGGAGAGAATCACTCGATGCAAGAGATGATGAAGGCAGTGGCAAAGACGCGGCGCGCGCCCGGTCTCGAATTTGTGCAAGTGCCCGTGCCGGAAGTTGGAGCGCGCGACATTCTCGTCAAGACGCGCGCCACCTCGATCTGCGGCACGGATTTGCATATCTACAATTGGGACCCGTGGGCAGAGCAGCGTATTAATCCGCCGGTCATCATTGGTCACGAATTTTGCGGCGATGTCGTCGAGATTGGCAATCAGGTCACCGAGGTCAAGACCGGCGATTTCATCTCGGCGGAAAGTCACATCGTGGACAACACCTGCGATCTTTGTCGCACCGGCAACGCGCACATTTGCCGCAATGTAAAAATCATCGGCATCGATCGTGATGGCAGTTTCGCGGAATTTGTTTCGATCCCCGCCGTGAATGCCTGGATCAATCCCCCAGATATGCCTTCCGAGATCGCGGCGCTGCAAGAGAATTTTGGCAACGCGGTGCATACCGCGCTGGAGGTTCCGGTCATCGCTCGCAAAGTTTTGGTGACCGGCTGTGGTCCTGTTGGCTTGATGGCAATCGCGGTAGCGAAAGCCGCGGGCGCGCGTTCGATTTACGCCAGCGATATTTCTGACTATCGCCTCGCGCTCGCGAAAAAAATGGGCGCGGATGTGACGATCAACGTACAAGAAGCTAACCTACGAGACGTCGTCTTTGATGCGACCGCCGGAGAAGGTGTCGATGTGTTATTGGAGATGTCCGGTGCGCCGAGCGCGATACGCGATGGATTTGAGTTGCTCAAAGCGGGAGGACAAGCCGCGCTGCTCGGGTTGCCAGCGAAGCCATTCGAATTCGATCTCGCCAACTCTGTTATTATGAAAGGCGTGACCGTCCACGGCATCGCCGGTCGGAAATTGTGGGAGACGTGGTACAAGATGCGCGGGCTGTTGCGGGGCGGCGCGGTCGATTTGCAGCCGCTCATTACTCATCGTTTCAACTTGGAGGAATTTGAAAAAGCCTTCGCGGTGATGGCGAGCGGTGAGAGCGGCAAGGTCGTACTGTTTCCGTAAGTGGGTCAGGATTGCCCAATTTCGTTTTTTCGTTTTCGCGCGGTTCTGTTGGAGGGGCTCCTAATGGCGGAATCAAAACTGGACTGGATCACGCAAGAACTTGACGTCCTCAAGCAGCAAGGTCTCTACAATAACATTCGCACGATTGACTCAGCGCAAGGCGCGTGGCTCACGGTGGACGGCAAACGCGTGCTGAATTTTTGCTCGAACAATTACTTGGGACTCGCCAACGATCCGCGTTTGCGCGAGGCGGCGAAATACGCCATTGATAAATTCGGAGTCGGTCCCGCCGCCGTGCGCTCGATCGCGGGTACTTTAGCGCTGCACCTCGAACTCGAAACCCGCCTCGCGGAATTCAAAGGCGCGGAAGCGACGATCTCTTTCCAATCGGGATTCAGCTCCAATCTCGCGACGATTCCCGCGCTGGTGGGCAAAGAGGACGTGATTTTTTCCGATGAGCTGAATCACGCCAGCATCATTGACGGATCAAGATTGTCCGGCGCGAGGATTGTCCGTTATTCGCACAACGACGCCGAATCGCTCGAAGATGTGATTATTCATGAAAGCAGGGACCAGGCGCCGATTCGCCCCTATCGCCGCGCGATTATCGTCACCGATGGCGTGTTCTCGATGGACGGCGATATCGCGCCGCTGCCCCAAATTGTCGAAGTGGCAGAGCGGCACAATTTGATTTTAATGGTGGACGACGCACACGGAGAGGGGGTACTCGGTCGCGGCGGGCGCGGCGTAGTGGATCATTTCGGCTTGCACGGGCGCGTAGACATTGAAGTGGGCACGATGTCGAAAGCGTTCGGCGTGATCGGCGGCTACGTCGCGGGCAAGAAAGCAATCGTCGAATGGCTGCGCCAGCGCGGGCGTCCATTTTTATTTTCGAGCGCGACGACGCCCGCCGATGCTGCCGCGTGTCTCGCGGTAGTGGATATTCTCGAACAGTCAACTGAGTTGGTCGAGCAACTATGGGAGAATACAAAATATTTCAAAGGTGAGATGCAGCGGCTCGGTTTCGACACCGGACGCAGCGAGACGCCAATCACTCCCGTTATGCTCGGCGAAGCGGCACTCGCGCAAAAGTTCTCACGCGCGCTGTTTGAGAAAGAGGTGTTCGCGATGGCGATTGGTTATCCGACGGTGCCACAAGGTAAAGCGCGGCTTCGCGTGATGATCAGCGCCGCGCACACGCGCGAAGATTTGAATAAAGGATTGGAATCCTTCGCGAAGGTGGGTAAGGAGCTGGGGGTGATTCATTGAGAATTGGCGCGCACGTTTCGATTGCGGGCGGGGTTGATCTCGCGGTGGAACGCGGGATCGAACTGCACTGCGACGCGATTCAGATATTTAATAAGAATAATAACCAGTGGCGCGCGTTTCCCATTACCGACGAGGTGGTGAAACGCTATCGCGCCAACTTGAAACAGTGCAACATTCGCCCCGTAGTGTCACACGCGTCGTACTTGATCAATCTCGCCACCAGCGCAGACGCGTTGTGGCAAAAATCTTTGACATCATTTGAAGAAGAACTGGAACGCTGCGACCGCTTGAAGATTCCGTACCTCGTGGTGCATCCCGGCTCACATATGGGCGCGGGCGAAGACATCGGCATCGCGCGCGTTGCCACCGCGCTGAACGATATTTACGCGCGGCGCAATTTTAAAACGATGACTTGTATCGAGCAGACGGCGGGTCAGGGCAATCACATCGGCTACAAGTTCGAGCATCTCGCCGCGATCCGCGCGCAGATGAAGAATAAAAAACGTTTCGGCGTTTGCCTCGACACCTGCCATCTCTTCGCCGCGGGCTTTGATTTCAGGACGACTGAAAAATATGCGGCGGTGCTGAAGCAATTTGACGAGATCGTCGGCTGCCAGCACATCAAATGTTTTCACCTGAACGACAGCAAAACGCCGCTCGGCTCGCGCGTCGACCGGCACGCGGATATTGGTAAGGGCACGATTGGTCGCGCGGGATTTCAATTGTTTCTGAACGATGAACGATTTCGAGACCTGCCCGGCTTGATCGAGACGCCGACTGACGGCACGGGCAAAGACGAGCGCCGCAACTTGAATGCGCTGCGCCGATTGATTCGCCCCGCTTGAAACACCATTCGCGGGGACGTGCGTATTTTTTATTAGACGCGAATTCGCGCGCGCGGGTATGCGGTTTTAGAGCAATCGTCGTTTTCTGTACATGAGGCATTTATGAATAATCGGTCTCCCCTCCTTCTGCTGAGTATGGCGCTGGGCGGATGTTTGATTTTGCTCGTCTGCCTCGCCGTCATCGGACTGGGCGGATATTTTTGGGTGAATCACACCAGCCTGTTTGCGACCACTGGCGCGGTGGCAAATCGGATTGCTTACCTCGGCAATGACCTGAACATTTACATTGTCGATCCAAAAGGGGGAGAGCCGCTCGCCTTGACCAAAGATGGCGATGGCGCGACGACGCACGCGTACGAATATCCGACCTGGTCACCGGACAACCGCCGCATTGCATTTCTCGGCATCAATTATTCCGGCAACAGTGCGACCGACGCGACGCTCTACTCCGTCACGCCGAATGGTGAAACTCGCACCGAGTTATTCAAATCGAAAGAGCATTTCCCATTTTATTTGTATTGGTCGCCCGACAGCCGCCTGGTCGGATTTCTGACCGCCAAAACGCAGACCAACCTCGCGCTGAATGTCGCGCGTCCCGACCAACCGGATTCAGCCGAAGAAGTAGAGAATGGACAGCCATTGTACTGGGCGTGGTCGCCGGATGGCAAGCAAGTCTTTATGCACAGCGGCGGCGCCCGCGCGGATTCGGCAAACGCGCGGTTGGCGCTGTTGCCCATCGGAGATAAGAGTTCGGCGCAGCCGCTCTCGTCCAACCCCGGTTCATTTCTCGCGCCGCAGTGGTCACCCGACGGTCAGCATCTCCTTTTCTCAACGCAAGATGCGAGCCGCAAAGAGGCATTGGCAATCGCCAACCCGCGCGGGGAAGAGGCTAAAGTACTTTTTAATTACGACGGGCGCATTTCGTTCGCGTGGTCACCGGCGGGCAATCGCATCGCCTTTATCGTCACACCCTCTAACGCCGAATTGCCGAACTATGGGCAGGTACGCGTAATGGACGCGCAGGGCGGTAATCCCGCTGAGATCGCGAATGAGAATGCGCTCGCGCTGTACTGGTCCCCGAGCGGCAAGCGCCTCGCCTACCTGACGGTTCTCCTGAATCCGAATGGCTCGTCGAAAGGATCGGGTGGACGTTTTCCCGGTCTCGCGCGCCAAGGCGAAGCGCGCCTTCAACTGCAATGGAAGGTCAAAGATTTTGAGACTGACCAGACACACACCGTCGCGACCTTTGTCCCCACACGCGAGTTCATTAGTGTCCTGCCCTACTTTGACCAATACGGACTTTCGATGACTTTTTGGTCGCCCGACAGCGAATCGATGGTGTACTCGAATCGTGAGACTGCCAGTTCAGGCACAATTTGGGTGGGCAACGTGAGCGGCGAGGCGGCACATCAAATCGGTGAGGGGCTGATTGGCTTTTGGTCGTGGAAATAAAATTTTGCCGCACAGCTTGTCTGTCGGCGGAGGCGAATTGAAATGGCTGAACTGAAACCGCGCGCGCCCGTTCGTCGCTTTGACGTCTTTGCGGAATACAATCGGCTCAAGGCGATGAAAGAGGATAAACTGAGCGTGACGAAAGCAAAGGGCTATGGGCTGTGGGTGGCAAAAGTGGTCGCCGCGCAAAAATTTGGTCGGATGCCCAAAGTTAAACCGGGTGAAAAGGAAAAAGAAAAAACGGCGGCGGAAAAACGCGCGGAGAAGAGCAAGTGGCACGACCTGAGCGGCATTCCGCAGACCGACAAACTCTTTGACAAAGAAATCGTCAACCGAATGGGGAAAGATTTTTATTCAAAAGTTTTCGCACCCGCGATTCGCGAGGTATTTGAAGAAGGCAAAGAATACCGCGACATTCGCGACACGATTCGCGGAGAATGGAAACCGGAGAAGTAAAGGAGGAAGGGTGAACGCGACCACAATTCTGTTGCGGCAGCTGAATCAGTCGTCCGTCCGCCGTCCCTTCTCACTCATACCTCAACACTTCGCCCACTTTCAAACGCGCCGCCGCGAGCGCGGGGACCAGACTCGCCGCGCCGGAGAGCACCAGCGCAAACACGAGACTCGTCAGTATCATCCGCGCATCGAAAACATAATCGATGTGAAAAAGAACGGATTCCATAATGCGCGTGAGCAGCGCGCCGAGCGGATAGCCGAGCAGCAGCCCTAGCAACCAGCCTCCGATACCGAACGCAAGCCCTTCTGTCAGAAAAATTTGGATTAAACTTGTATCGCTCGCGCCGACTGCGCGTAGTACTCCGATCTCGCGGCGGCGTTCAAGTACATTCAGCGCCAACGTATTGAGTACGCCCAACGCGCCGATAACGCCGACGAGCAAACTCATCGCCGCGAGCGCGATCGTCAGCACGCGCGTTTGTTCTTTCGCGCCGCGCACTTCACGCGCCGCGCTGTCGCTTCCCACTTGGTACTGTTTAAAGCGCGTGGCAATCTGGTCGAGCCGCGATTCAACATCGCCCGAATCGTGTTGGTCGAATGAGAGCGCGAAAAAAGTCGCGTAACCGTCGCGTCGTTCCA
>JBBSHK010000119.1:0-7863 GCA_038253185.1 Anaerolineae bacterium
GAGCGCGGGCGAAACGTCGGCGAGTCTGCTGCGGTTGTTCGCCGCGGGCAAAGCGGTGCTGGTCACGCGCACAGGCGCGTATGCTGAACTGCCTCAGAGCGTTTGCGCCAAAATCGAAGCGGATGAATACGAGCGCGAACTGGTACGCGCGCACCTGCAATTTTTCGCGTGTCGAACTGATGTGCGAAACGCGCTGGGCGCGAACGCGCGCGAATTTGTCGCGCGGTGCCATACGTTGGAACAAGCCGCCGCGGCGTACGCGGATTTTTTGCGTGCGGTCGCGGAAAATCGCGCGGGGTCGAAATCGTATTTGAAAGATTGGACGGCTGGGAGTCCACTCCGTAGCCCTGCCCCGCATGCGGGCGAGGCGCCTCGTGAAAATCGGGAGTCTTCCGTCTTTCGTCTTCCGTCTTCCGTCGTTCCTGACGCTTTCCGCGATTCGCTCGCGCGCGGTTTTGTCGAACTCGGACTGGAAGCGGATGATCCAACCTTGCGCGAGGTGGCACAGGCAATCGTGGAATTGGGATTGAAGGTCGAGGCGGCAAGTTGAGATTGCGGCGCGAGCGAATTATCGAGAGTCATCTTGGCGCGCTTTTCTTTTTCATTCTGCTGACGGTGCTGATGACCTGGCCCTACACGCGGCAGATCACGACGTCGCTGTACAATTGGAGCGATGCGCTGCTGAACACGTGGGCGCTGGCGTGGGGCACGCACGCGCTGCTGACCGATCCACTGAATCTCTACAACGCGAATATTTTTTATCCCTATCGCAACACCCTCGCCTTTTCCGAAAGTCTCTTGCCGCAGACGATGCTCGCGATGCCGATCATCCTCGCGAGTGATCTGCCCTCGTTCGGTCACAATGTGCTCGCGCTCGCTTCGTTCGCGCTGTCCGGCTTGGGCGCGTACCTGCTGGTGTTTCAACTCACGCGCGCACGCGCCGCGGGAATCGGGGCGGGGCTGGTGTATGGGTTCACTTCGTACAAGTTCAATCACTTTCCACAGTTGCAATTGTTGTCGGCGCAGTGGATGCCGTTCGCGCTATTGTATTTGCAGCGGTTGTTCTCTGCGCCGCGTAGCAACGCGCGGCACAACGCGTTGCTGTTTGCGATTTTCTTTATACTCCAGGCGCTCTCATCTTTTTACTATGCGTTCTTTATCGCGATTGCTGCGGCGTTGTATGTCAGTTATATGCTGGCGCTGCATCTCTGGAAAAATTGGCGCACGCGGAATTGGCGGGCGGTGAATTTTGCGCGAGCCATTCCGCTCGTGCCGCTCGCGTTTTCATTTTTCGTGATCGCGGCGATCACGATTCCACCCGCGCTGCCCTATTTTTCTGTACAGCGTGAGGTGGGATTGGAACGCGACACGGGCGATGTGGAATATTATGCCGCACCGCTGCGCGCGTATTTTTCCGTGCCCGACAATAATCTGCTCTACCGCAAATGGCTCGCGCCCAAATCGCGCATCACCGGATCATGGGAACGCGACTTTGTTGGCTTTGCCGCCATTGGACTCGCGCTGATCGGTCTCGTCAGCGCTTTAACGCGGCGCGACGCGCAAAAATGGTTTTATGTGCTGCTGGGCGTCGTCGCGTTTGTGCTCTCACTTGGCGCGCGTTCCGAGATCGTGCTTTTTCCTGGACTGCCGCATATTCCGTTGCCGTTTTATTTGCCGTACCGTTATTTGTTTCTTTATGTGCCGGGATTCAAAGCGATGCGCGGTCCCGACCGTTTTGGGCTGCTGGTCGTGCTGGCGCTGGCAGTGCTCGCGGGGTACGGCATTCATGCGCTGGTCGAATGGTTGCGCGCAAAAGGTGCGCGCCCCACAGCGGCGGCGCGCCTCGCGCCTATTGTCTTGAGCGCCCTCATCGTCGCGGAAAATCTCGCGCTGCCCGTTCGCTTGACGAATCCCGCGACTCTGGCGCGACCGTTGCCTCCGGCGGAGGCATGGCTGGCGCGGCAAGCTGATGACGGAGTGATTCTCGAAATTCCATTACGGTATGACAATCAGGATCAGGTATGGCCCCAATATTATTCTGCATTTCACGGGCACCGGGTCGTTAATGGGTTCAGCGGATTTTTTCCGCCGGGTCATGCCGAGCTGACGAAAGCCTTTGACGGCAATTTTCCCTCGGAGCAATCTTTGGCGCTGCTGGATGAGCTTGGCGTGCGCTATGTGATCGTGCACAAGGACTTGCTAACCTCGGCGCGCTGGCAGATCGTACGGAATAATCTCGCACAGTACGCCGACCGTGTCGCGCTCGCGCAAGAGTTTTCAGACACGGTGGTGTATCGGGTGCAATCACGCGGCTGGGGCAATGAACTCGCGGCGGCGATTCCCTCGGGCGCTCAGGTCGAATTTAAAAATGACCGCACCGAGCGGCGCTTGTTGTTTGAAACCGCCGCGGCGTTTCTGCCCGGTCGCCAATTCAATGGCAAAGTCGACGCGGCGTTCCGCCCACTCGCGCCCTCGGTTCCCAATCATCCGCCCGATTTTGTGATTGTGAACTCGGAGGACCCGGCTCCTCCAACTTTTACACGGAGTGTATGGGCAAATGATTTTCTGGCGGTCTATGCGCGATGAGTCAAACGATGTGGCGCAGGGCGTTGTCGCTCGCACCTAAAAGCAGATTGCGAGACGCATGATCCTTGTTTCGATCTTGGCGACGGGCGTGGCGTTTCTTGCCGCGCTCTTTTATTTTGGATTCGGCGCGACGCGCGTTTTGTTGCCGCAGGATTTTGGCGAATGGCGCGCGCTGGTGACGCCCTTGGTCGGTCTGGCGTTGATTGAATTGTGGGATTACGCCGCACTGTTTTTTGGAATTAATCTCGCGACCGCAACCAGTGCGCTGCTGCTCGTGGTGACAGGGTTGAACGCAGCGGCGGTGCTGCGCGGGCGCCCCCTCTCTACTCTCCCCCCTGCGAAGGGGGAGAGTTGGGGGTTTCTCCTCTCCCGCATTGCGGGGGAGGGTCGACGCGCCGACATATTCCGCGGTAATCGAGCGATTGAGTATGTCGGCGCGTCGAGGTGGGGGCTTGCGCTCTTCGCGTTCCTCGCCGCCGTTGCGCCATTGGTGCGTTACGGTTATGTCACGATCATTGGCGAGAATTGGGATTATGAGTTTTATCTGCCGCTCGCCGACGCGCTGCGAACGATGTCCACGTTTGCTATTGCTCAAGCGCCCGCGAATCCACTGATCAATATTATTCTCTCGCGGCACATTGGTCCCTTGCCGATGGGCTTTGCCTATATCCAGACCACGCTGGATATTCTATTTCGTCTCGAGGCGTTTGATTCGTTCGCGATCCTGCTCGCGCTAATCCGCGCGCTCGGTGTCATTTCACCCTTTATCTTTTTTCGCGCAACGCTCAAGATGTCGAATCGCGCGGCGCTCGTGGCAGCGGCGCTGCTCGCGTTCAATGGGCTGTTGCTCTGGGCGACGTACTGGAATTTTGGGCTGCACCTGACTTCACTGGCGCTGCTGCCGCTGGCGCTGGCGTTTGGCGCGGACGCGCTCTCGAGACGTTCCGGTAGAACGTCTCTACCGATGGCGGCGCTTTTTCTCGCGGCGCTGAATGTGACGTTTCACCCCTCGCTGATTGCCGCGCTGCTGCCGCTCGGCGCGTTGGGCTTGTATGTTTTGGTGACGCATACTGATCGCGTGCGGAGGATTGCCTGCGGCGTCGCGCTGCTGGTCGGAACGGTCGCGTTGAGTTTCCCTACTCTCTTTCACCTTCAAGATTTTCTGCGCGAATATTATGGACGCGAGCCGCTCGCGACCGGCTTGCGCGCGTTTATTCCAATCACGGACGCGTATGGTCTTTCGCAATATTCATTTGATCTTGTGGTCGGACATACGATTCCCACACCCGCGCTGTACGATCTTGCGACGCGCATCTGGAATATTGCTGCGCCAGTGTTGCTGCTGCTGGCGTTGGCGGCATCCCTGTTCGCGCTGTGGCGATTGCGGAAAGATTCAGAGCGGCGCGTGGTGTGGTACATTATCGTCGGCGCGAGTGTTTTTTACATTGCGCTATTCCGTCTGCCGTTCCTGCGCCCTTATCCCTACGGGTTTTTGAAAAGTCTGATGACGGTTTCGTTCGTGCTCCTCGCACTGGCAGTTCAGGGGGCTGAGCTTGTCATTCCAGGGAGCGACGAAGGAGCGACGAGGAATCTCTCAAGTCGCAATCAGAGATTCTTCGCTTCGCTCAGAATGACAACAGGAGTCGCTGCTGTTCTATTTTTCGCGCTCACGCTCTTTACCTTTGGCATCACACTCGAACAATATTTCAAACCCGCGCCGCCGTTCTTCAATGCCGACGATTTGAAATTGCGCGAGCTGCCGCGCGTGGTGTCGCAAGGCGCGACTGTGTTTCTCAGCGACCGCGCGCAGGTGCAAAAAATCCCGATGGGACTTGCGGCGTACGCGCTGCGCGATTTCCCGCTGCGCGGGAATATACAGACGGGTTATGGCTCACTGGACAATGCCGAGCCGGGCGCGGTGTACGCTTACGCGCTGCTGGCGCGTGGCGAGGAACCACTCGGTCGCGGATACCAGCCGACGCCGCTGTGGTCGAATCAAAAATTCGCGCTGTATCCAAAAGTCGAAGGTGTCATCTATCATCAAAATTTTCGCGGGCGCGCCAGTGCAAGCGGTTCGCTAAATTTTAGCATTGGCGCGAACTCGGTCGTGAGTGGCACAAAACCGATTTCGTCTACCATCGCAACGCGCGGTGTGAGCATCGCGCTCGCGACGTTTGTACCGCAGACGGCGACGCTCACCATCGGTAATCTTACGCAAACGCTCGCGCTCGCGCGCGGACTCTCCACCTACACTATTCCGGAGGTGAGTGTACCGGTGTCGCTCGCCATCAATTCGAATACCGCGCAAGATGCGCGCGCCGAGAGTCCGCTCTTGGTCCCGTGGATTGAATTACGCGAGGGCGAGGGTACAGGCAATTCGAGAATTGCTTCCACGAACGCGCTGTTGATTCGTTGCGCGAGTGCGACAGATTTGAATGCGCGTTGTTCGGTGGCGAATCCGAGTGGCGCGGAATTGCGCTTTGAGTGGGTGGTGCGCGGGATGCCCCAGGACACGCGCGAAGATCAGGAATTAATTCGCCGCGCGGCAGCGGGCAGTCCGCGCGAATCAATAAACCTCAGTGCAGATTTTCGCAGCGGAATCCGCGAACTGCAATTCGACGATTCGCCCTCAAATAGTTTTGCGAGTCACAGATTATCCGACGGCAAATATCGCGGCGCGCTGGAAATCTTTCGCGGAGACATTTTGTTGGCGCGGATCGAGCTTTACCAGTTTGCGATTTCTGCCAATTCATTTACCCACAGCGCGCCGCCCGATCCGCCACTCGTGATTGTGCAGCCGAATTAAGGGATGAAGGTTGAGAGATGAGGGGTGAAATCAAAGAACTTTATTCAGCCTTCCGGCTTTATGCTTCATCGCTTGCCTCGTTACGCGAGTACTGTTGACGCTGCATTTGTGCATACGGTATAATCTTTAACAACCGGCTCACTTATGGCGCTTAAAGGCAATCTCCGCGACTTTAATCTTCACCAGCTGCTCAACCTCATAAATCTCGCGCGAAAAACGGGGGCACTGTCCGTTCGCAGCGAGAACGGCAAGGGGGCTTCCGCCGCGCTCTTTTTCCGCGAAGGCAAGTTGATTCACGCGACGTTCGATGGTCGCCCCACGCGCCTCACCGATATTCTCGTCAAGGTCGGCAAGATTACGCCCGAGCAGGCAAAGGCGGTGCGCGATCGTTCGCGCGTCGATACCGACAAGGAACTCGGGTTGCTGCTGATTCACAACGGTTATCTTTCCCAGAACGATATTATTCAGGGCGTGCGCGCGTACCTGCTCGAAACGGTGTACCAACTTTTTACCTGGGGCGGTGGAGAATTTCGTTTCGAGCCGAACCAACTTCCGCCGGACGAACGTATCACCGTTCCGCTGAATCTCGAAAACGTGATTATGGAAGGCGGGCGTCGTCAGCAGGAATGGGAAAAACTGCGCGACGAAATTCCCGATCTCGAACTGCCGCTGCGTTTTGCCGAACGACCCAATACCAATCTGCGGAATATTTCGCTGAGCGTGGAGGAGTGGAAAGTGATCTCGTTCATCAACTCGCGCAATACCATTCGTCAGATTTCACAATTTCTTGGGATGGACGATTACCAGGTACGCAAAGTGGTTCACGGTTTGCGCCGCGCGGGTCTGATTGAAATGGCGCAGCCGCAAATATTGAAACCCGAACCGGTGGCGGTACGCGCGCCCGCGCAGGGCGCGAAATTATCGCGCGGTGTTTTGCTGCGAATCATCGATGGAATTCGGCGCCGCTGAAAAATATGCAAACTGTCAAGATGGTTGTGACCGGTCCGTTCGCCGCCGGCAAAACGCAATTCATCGGCAGCATCAGTGAAATCGCGGTCGTTCGCACCGAGCGCAAGATTTCCGACGAGACGCGCGCGGTCAAAGCGCAGACGACAGTTGCGATGGATTTTGGTCGCATCACCATCGACAAAGATTTGGTGCTGTATCTTTTTGGCACGCCGGGGCAGCGCCGGTTCGATTTTATGTGGGAAATTTTGTCAGAGGGGATGCTCGGTTTCATTGTGCTCGTGGACAGTGTGCGCCCCGAAACTTTTCGCGAGGCGCGCACAATTCTCGACACGTTTCGCGGCTACAGCGCAACACCGTTCGTGATCGCCGCGAACAAACAAGACCATCCCGATGCGTGGTCACCTGAAGATTTGAAAATCGCGCTGGGGGTCGATGGCAACGCCAAGGTGCTGCCATGTGTTGCGACCAATAAAGAAAGTGTCAAATTCGTTTTGCTCGAACTGTTGTATTCGATTCTCGAAGTCGCGCAAGAGTGAGAACGGGATGCGGATGAACGCGGATGTAAAATATGAATCCGTTTTCATCAGTGAAATCTGTGTCCAACTCCGAAAGGAAATTCTATAGTGGAAAATATTCTGCCAACAATGGTGCAAGATCGTCAGATGCTGAATGCGGCGTTGCGACTTTTGTTTTTATCCATCGAGGAAGTAATGGGCAGCGCGGGAATGAAAGCGGTGCTCAATGGCGCCAAGCTCACTCAATATCTCGGCAATAATTATCCGCCGAACAATCTGGAACTCGGGGTCAAGTTCAGCGATTACGGTCACGCCGAGCAAGCGGTCGAAGATTTTTATGGACCGCGCGGCGTACGCGCGATTTTGGTGCGCATCGGGCGCGGCACATTTCAATACGGGATGAAAGAGCAATTGGCGGTGCTCGGTCTCGCCGGGCAGGCGCTCAAGTCGATGTCGTTCATTTCGCAGCAAGCCAAGATGAAGTTGCTCTTGCAGCAAATGGTCGCCGCGGCGAACAAGACGATCGATCAACCGACGCGGCTCGAAGTGGAGGC
Organism: Anaerolineae bacterium; assembly: GCA_038253185.1. Classification (GTDB taxonomy): domain Bacteria; phylum Chloroflexota; class Anaerolineae; order UBA4142; family SHND01; genus JBBSHK01. Next base: position 7,431 of record JBBSHK010000119.1, read on the forward strand.
GCAAAACTACATTGTGGTCGTCGACAATTGCGTGTGCGAGTATCGCCCGAAGCACCAGACGCCGTGCTGCTATGTGACGATGGGCGCGTTCAGTGAAGCGATGAAATGGTTGACCGATAAATAGTTCGACGTGAAAGAGATCACCTGTCTCAATCTCGGCGCGGACGCGTGTCGCTATCGTATTCCCAAGCAGCCGGTGGAATAGTATTTACCACAGAGACACGGAGAGCACAGTTGTTTTTTATCCGCACACTATTCATCCGCAATCTTTTTTTCAAAACAAACACTCATCGGATCATCCGCGTATTTGCCCCAGCACGCAATCTTTTTGAAGCCCAAGCTCTCGTACAATTTAATTGCGGGCAATTGCAAAATGCCCGTTTCCAAACGCAGCGTATCGTATCCGAATTCACGCGCGCGTCTTTCCAATTCC
>JBBSHK010000120.1:0-7838 GCA_038253185.1 Anaerolineae bacterium
CAGATCTCGGATTTATGATTCCAGATTGTTTGTTGACTTTAAATCAGCAAGCTGAAACCATAAATCTGAAATTCCCTCAGGCACCCACGTCCCACAGCCATTGTTGCGCGCGCTCGCGTTGTTGCTCCAAATTCTCCGCGAACGGCAGCGGGCGTCCGCGCGCGTCGATCACAAGTCCGACGATCCCGCCTTCCATTTCGCGCTTGAGCACTCCATTTTTCGTGGGCACGCCGAAATCAACCCCGCGCGCCGCGCGAATCTCAACATTCGCTTTTTCGCCCAGCCCGAGCGGAATCAATTCCAGCGAGCCGGCCGCGACCTGTAGTTCGAGTCGTCCCATCGCCGCCGATTCGACCACCGCCTGCAGCGCTGCGGTCTCGCCGGGGCGTGCGACAAGGGTGGGCACGAGTGCAGTGCCCACCGTCACAAAGCCATCGCGCTCGACCACTTGCGCCGCGGCTTCCGCATTCACCGCCGCCAGCGCGCCGAGTGCGGGCGCGAGCCCGGTCGTATCCGCCGCAATCGAAAAAATTCCGCGCGACTCGAGCACATCCAGCGCCAACAGCATTAGCGCGCTCGCTTTGCTGCCGTGTGCAATCGGCGCGCCGGTGAGCAGGTACAAGTCCACTGGCTGCGCGCGTTCCGCATTGGAAAAGGCGACCGCGCCGAGCGTTTCGTGTGCGGCGGCATGCAGCGCCATCATCTCTTGGGGCAGCGTGGGCGTTGTCCAGGGACGCAATGCCTGATTCAACCAGCTGGCGTGCGCGTCTTCGAGCGCCAGCGAACTCGGCAGCCAGCGCGCCACTCGTTCCAGTCCCACGCGCGCAATCAGTTGATCGAGACCATAGCCCAATCCGGCATCCGCAGCCAGCGCGCGAGTCACACGATTCGGTTCGGCATTAATTACCGTCGTGGTCGCGCCGCCGAGGTCGAGCGCGCGCACGCGCAGCCCGTAACGCCGCGCGAGAAATTGCGCGACTTTTTCATAGGCGCTCACCGCTGTGACGACCGGCTGCGCCGACCAGGCGTTCAATTTATCCATACCCGGGATTTGCTTGAGCTTGTGCTCACGGAATATTTCTTCGAGTTCGGTCTGCAGCGGCGCGAGATTTTCGACGTCGAGCAGCGGTCGCACATTGTCCACTGCGCGAAATTGCATCAGTGAGCCGATGCGTTCGGCAACCTGAGCGCGTGCCTCGCGATTCCCCGCAAAAAGGACGAGCGGGCGCTTGCCCTCAGCCGCCGCCGCGCCCACGCTCGCCACGATGCTCGCCATCTCTAACAAGGGCGCGAGCGCACCGCCATCGACGCCGCCCACCATCACGATAACGTCGGGGTGAAGCGCGGCGAGATTTTCCACCGCGCCGCTCGCGCCGCCGGCGCGTCCATCGCGCGCGGTCGTGCCCCAACGCCCCGATTCTTCATCGACCGCGATCGAATGTTCGAGCACGGTGTAGGTCGAGGTCAACGCGCGCTGCGCGCTCGCCACACTGAAATCGCGACTCAAGCCGATGACGGCGGCGCGCAAAGGCGTCGCCGCACTCGTGATCGCGACCAGCGCATCGACGCCCTCCCCGTTTGCTTTTTCCGGAGTCAGCAATTCGCCCGCGTGGCTCAGGCAGTGCCTGCCCGTCAGAATTTCCAATTCGGCAATGGCGCGGCGAACGCCGATGGTCACATCGAGCGTGGGCGGCTCAACCGTCGTCGGCGCGCGGGTGACACCAATCAGACGGTAGTCCTCGCCCACGCGATCGACCAGCCCGACTTTGGTCGCGACCGCGCCGCAATCGACCAGTAGCACTGATTCAGGAGAGGAAGCTTGCGACATTTGAGAGTTAAAGGTTGAAAGTCAAGAGTTAAACCTTGCGCTGAGTTATTTTCCAACGTTCAACTATTTCACAACGCCGAGCCAATCGTGGAACAAGAAATAGAGCTGCCCCACCAGCGTCGAGACCCGCGCGGTCAGCGTGTTCGCAAAGATCGCGCCGAACGCCACCATAATAAAGGCGCGCCCGACTTGTCCCCACGAGGTTGCCAGCGTGGCATACAATCGCAGCGGGCGTGAATTCAAACTCGACGTGAAACGAAAGGCGAGCAGCGCGCCAATCGTGCCCACAATCAGCAGAATATTGTTCAGCATATTGTCCAGACCGATGACGGGCGAGACCGAGAGCATCGTCGCGCCGAGTTGCGGCACCAACGCGCCATTCAACGCGCCGCCGATCGCCAGCGCCGCGCCGACTCCGAACAAATAACCCAGACTGATATTGCCGAATAATACCCCCGCCCATCTCGGCGCCAGCTTGGTTAACAAGAACAGTCCCGCGATGAATGGAACGACCAGCGGCCAATACGTGGCTGAATCGTTGAGCAACGGCGTCAACAATCCATCCCACAAAACCGTCCGCAGAATCACCGCCGAGCCATAACCGATCGCGGTGCCGACGAGCAGACTTTGCGCGAGCCGAAACAACATCCCATCGCGAATCAGATAAGTAAAAACCAGAATGGTCAGCAGCGCGCCCAGCCACACGCCGACTGTATCGCAGCCGCCGGGCGAAGAACCACAGACCGAGTTAAAGAGCGTGTCCATTGGGGATAGTTGTTAACCCGATGTGCAAGTTTTTCTGTAATTTCGAGCGAAGCGAGCCCCTCGGTCCCTCGTGGTCTGAGGGAAAATCTCTACCTTGCCGAATCGCGATTTTCCCAAGATGGCACAGTCCCTAGATGGCTGCGATGTTTACATCGCACGCATCCCGCTAGCCCGCGTTGGCGTTTCCGCCGTAGTGCGGCGGGCCAAGGGGATGTAGCCACCACTTGGGATGTGCCACTCGTCGCGAACTGCGCTCCTCGAAATGACAGTCCGAACTGAAAAATAACTGGCACATTGGGTTTGTTAGTTATTCGTCGTTCTCCGTTTTGCATTTTACTTTTAACTTTTAGCTTTTGCCTCTTTTAGGCGCGCGAACAAAAGTGCGAGATTGCCGAGAATGATAATCGCAAAAAGTACGACGTGGGTAAACGATTGCGCGTCAACGGTGCGGACTGTTTGACCCGCCTGATTCAATGAGAGCTCGTACTCGGCTGCGCCGCTGAGACCGCGTAGGAACGCGCCCAGTTGGTGCGCCGCGAAATAATTGCGCGCGTGTGAGTCCACCGCCGCGCTGACCGCCGCTACGAACGTCGTATCATTTTTGTGCAGGGGCCACGCCTGCTCCATCCACCAGCGCAAATGTTCCTGGCTCCCCGCGAATTCAATCACGAGCGCCAAGTCGCGCAAGCCATTCACCCTGGTGGCAAGTGGCGCCGCGGCGAGCGATTGTTTTTGAAAATCGAGCTGGTCCGAGGGCAGCCAATGATCGGCGAGCGCGCGCACTCCCGCTTCCGCGCCGGGCACATATCCAACATTCACAAAGTTTGTGCCACGCTGCCAATTTGAATGCTGACGTGAGACATCGTCCAGCACTGTCTGCGCGATTTGCGCGCCCGTTGGGTTCAGGCTCAACGCGATCACGTTGACGCCGCGCCGCGCGAGGTCGTCGAGCACGAGACGCGCCGCCGGATTTAATTCTACCGTTTGACCGGTGTCATAATCGAACGCAATCAAAACGGTAGAGCCGGAAGGTACGGCTTGAATTTGGTCAAAGAACGCGACGGTCGGCGTGTTCGTAACCGAGAGCCCGAGACCCGCCAAGCTCGGCGGAAAAAATAGTGGAACAAGGGCGGCGAGCAAAAGAAGCAGATAAAAAAGATGATTGAGCGAAAAGCGCGAGCCGCGCGCCTCGGCGGCAGTGGGCACGAGGTGCGGGGTTTCGGCAGACGCCGCGAACACAGACTCAAAGATGCCCGCGCCGTCCGCGCGCGATGCGCTGGTGATGGTCGGCACGTGGGGTTGCGCGATGGCATACGCGACCGGCAGTACGCCGCGCACGCCCGCGAGCGGTCCGCTCGTTTCAACAATTTCGGCTAACGGTTCTTTGGGCGCGAGCGTTTCACTCGCCACATTGAGCGTTTCCGCGCTCGGTTTGATTTCCTGAATCCATCCAGGCAATTCTGCCGCAGGAGGAATTGGCGCGTGCGGCGATTCGAGTTCGGGTTCGACACTCGCAAAAACAGGTTCAGGGATCGCGTCGGGCTGCACCGGCTCGCGCAGCCAATCGGGTAATTCTTCGCGTTCGGTCTCTTCCAGGCGTGCTGCCGTCACGTCGAGCGCGGGCGTTGTCTCTTCGGAAAAGTCGAGTTCGGGTCGCGGCGCAAGCTCTTGCAGCCATTCGGGTAGCTCGCCGCGTTGGAGCGCGGGGGCTTGGGTCGGCGTTGTACTTTCGTCAGCGAGTGCCTGCTTGACCTCGTCGAACCTGCCTGTCGCGGCTGGCGGCTGAATAGTTTCGCCAGCTTCCATGTCCGCAGTTGAATCAAGCGATAATGCTGGCGAAGCTTCGGTGGCAGCCATTGGCACTTCAGTAAACAATTCGTCATGATCGGTTGCTTCAGCAGCGGGCATTTCGCCAATCGAAGCTTCGGTCGCAGAAACTTCCGGGGTGAATGCTTCAGGAATTATTTCCTCGAATGTCGGCGCTTGCACCGCTGCTTCGGTGACGCCCTCAAGCGGTTCTTCTTTTTCCAAAACTGGCGGCAGTGGTCCCGCTTCGGTCGTCGTGAATTCTGCCGCGGGTTCGCTGCCGCTCGATGTCGCCATCACTTGATTCAGCCACTGAGGTAGTTCTTCGAGCTGCGATGATTCAAGTTCGCTGGACTCGGATTCCGACGTGTTGGCTGTTGCTTCGGGTAGTTCAACGTTTTGCGCCGGAGCCGCGTCGCGCAGCCACTCTGGAAATCCCTCCACTCCCGGTTCTGTGGCTGGCAACTCGGCGCGCGATACGGTCGGCTCACTCTTAATTTTTTCAATACTGAAAGGCGCGGTGGACTGGCTGTCAATATTTTCTAAACTGAAAGGCGCGGCGGACTCACTCTCGATTTGCGCTGAGGATGGCAAAGCGGCTTTGGAAGTACTATCAACGTTGGCTTGGGCTGCCGACAGAGCTGCAGCGTCTCGCAACCAATCGGGTATTTCCTCGCGCTCGGATCCTTGCACATCAGACTTTGTTGCGGAAGCAAAGTTGACCGGCGCTGCAAATTCAGTCGGGGGTTGCTCCGAAGATTGAGCGGGTTCCTCGTCCATCATTTCAGAGTCGGCTTGTGGAATCGACATCGAAGGCGCGTTCGTCTGCGACCAGTCGGAGAGTTCCGCGCGCTCCTCTTCTGCAAGTGGTGGTGGCTCTGGTTGTGGCTCGTTCGCTTGGCTGTCCGATTGTTGCCGCTCCATTCGTACCGCCTGCTTGAGCCAATCGGGCAAGTCTTGGTCTGTCGCGAAATTTTCTGTGGCTTGCTCTGTCGCAACGGCGGGAGCACGCAACTCGGTGTTATTCACCAGCGCGACATCGGCAGCTTCTTCGATCGGCGGCTCTGTGGAACTGAATTCTCGATTCTCCAAATTCAGGATTGGCAATGATTCCGGCTGTGGCGCGATTTGATCCGGCGAGACGAGTGCTTGCAACCAGTCCGGTAAATCCTCTGGCTCGAGAGACATCTGTGCGCCCGCGGCTTGCGCCGAAAATTCGGCAGCTTGCTCGGACTCGTCGCTGTCGTCGCGCGAGATTGGAGATTCCGGACCTTCAGAAGGAAAGGACTGCTTGCGCAGCCAACGTGCAGGCTCACTCGCAATCGGATCACTCGCGGAGGCATTCGAGTGTGCGGCTTTAGATTTTTCAAAGTCGCGCGCCTCGGGTTGAGGCGGCTGAACGCTGGACGAAAATGGCTCGGCGGTAACACTCCGCTCTGCGCGCGCAGAATCTTTTTCCGCTGGCAACGATCCCATCTCTACATGCGACAGCGGCATCAATGCGGCGAGCCACGCCGGAAGTTCATTTTCAGCGAGCGGTGTTTCTATTTCTTGAACGTTGACCACACTCACCGGCAAATTTTCGCCGCTCGCCGCATTTTGCTCCGGCGCGCTTGTTCCCGAATTCGACACAAAGGATTCAACCCGCGCCTCTGCTTCGGACGGCAGCTCTGCCGTGAGCGTTGGCTGCATCTGAACTAACCATTCTCGTAGCGTCTCGTCTTCATTCGATTGAATCGTTTGAGTGGGCGAGATTGCTTCTGCGTCGGGCTGCGCGCGTGGCGCCTCGGCGGTCGCTTCAGTGGCGGGTGAATGTAATTCGCGCAGCCATTCTGGCAGTTCTTCAGAATCTTGCGCGGTCGGCGTGGAGATTGGCTCCGCAGCCGAGCCCGGTTCCGCGGGCGCGGCAGTTGCCGGCGGACGAATGTCGCCAAACCATTGCGGAATCGGCAATGGTTCTCCTTTTTCCGCGGGTGCGGGTGACTCTTCGTTGGCTGCTTCGGGTTCAACCACCGCTGCACGCAAATTCGCCAACCAATCGTCGTCGGTCGGGCGCTTGGCATTGCCCGGCTCTGATGTACTCGCGCCGCGCGAATCGCGCAACCATGCGGGCGCAGAAGCTGACTCTTCTTTGGACGGCGGGCTGGTTGGCTCACCGCTATAAGTCGCGCGCAGGCGCGTGACCCACTGCGGCATTCGCGGCGCGGAGCGGCTTTTCGGTTCTGCCTTTTGGTCGCGCTCATCGTTTTCCTTTTGGGGGCGCAGCGTTTCAGGCGCGGATTGTCTTGGCGCGACAGGACTATTTCGCAGCGGCGTGATGGTCTCTGGCTTTTCGGAAGGTGAAGTGGAATGCGCGTTCAGCCGCGCGCCGCACGTGCTGCAAAAACCACTATCAAGCTTGTTCGCCGTTCCGCAAATCGCGCAGCGGACGTCGGTGGGCGCGGACAGCAGGGCACCACAGTTGTTACAAAACTTACTGCTCGGATTGTTGGCAGAGCCGCAGTTGGAACAATACGTCATAGGGGAAAAGTCATGTGATACATTTCACGTGACACATGTCACGTTATTCTGAGTATGGACGGTCAATCCCAGTGAGCAAGCGCAATCCGGTCGCGATTACGCCGAGAGCGACGCCCAGCAAAATTCCGCGCACGCCAGCCGTCGCCGGCACATTCAAGATCCATTCCTTCGCCGCGGGCAGCAGCGGCGAGATCAATCCAGCAAGCGGCACCGCGCCCGTCAAAACAATCAGCGCGGCGACCACGAGCAAACTCGATTCCCACGAACGCGCCCGCAGCGCGCGGTAAGCTGCCGTCGCAATAAAAAATACGAGCAGCGCGAGGAACGACGCCTCGAGCGGTTGATACAAGTAGCGAAACAGCCAACTGCTCGCGCCGCTCGCGCCACCCGAGGGCAAAACGATCAAGAAAACGATGAGCGCGGTAACGAGGATAACGGCGCTGGGCCAACGAGGCGTGTTGCCGCGCGCCATACGCTGTGAATGAATCGCGACGACATTGAAAAGTCCGAGCAGCACCGCAAAGGCGGCAATCAGCGCCGCCCACGCAACCAGCGTGCCGCCGATGGCGTTGAGATAAAAATTGGTGATGAATTGATGGAGCAGCACGATCAGCCCGACGCCAATCGCCACCGCCACCGGAATCGGTTGGCGTCGCATCAGACCAGTCCCAACGCGCGCGCGAGCACCGCGAACAAAATGAGCGCGACCAACGCCGCGCGCAAGCTGTCCTGCGCGAGCAAGCTGCCGATGTGAGAGGCTCGCGCGCTCAGGTACGCGCCCGCAGCATAAATTTCTTCGCCATACACCGGATGAGTAATCGTCGCATAGACGAAGGGCAGCACCGACGGGTTACTCGTTCCGCCCGCCTGTAGTAAATTCTTTTGCGCGCCCGTTTCTCCCATTAAGAGGAATTCATCG
>JBBSHK010000121.1:0-7803 GCA_038253185.1 Anaerolineae bacterium
GTGATCTACACCGATGTCTGGGCGAGCATGGGGCAAGAAGAAGAAACGTCGATGCGCGCGGAAATTTTTCCACCCTACCAAGTAAATCGTGAGCTGCTGAGGAACGCCAAAGCGGATGCGTTGGTGATGCATTGTTTGCCCGCGCATCGTGGCGAGGAAATAACCGGTGAGGTGATCGATGGAGCGCAGTCGATTGTTTTTGATCAGGCAGAAAATCGCATGCACGCGCAAAAAGCGATTCTCGCCGAGTTGCTGAACCCTCAGGCAATTGCTCTCGCGACCGACGCGGCGACAGCTTAACGGGATTTTTTCGAGCGAACTATGTCCGGCAACAAAAACCTTTACAACGATGCCACGCGAAAAGCGTCCAACGCCGCGTGGGACCGCAAATGGGAAATCGCGATCCAGGAATACCGCCGAGCGCTCGCCGAGTTTCCCGACGATGCTGCCTCGCACGCCGGTCTCGCCTTAGCTCTGCAGGAAGCGAATCGGCTAGAAGAAGCCCTGTACGAATATCGCGTCAGCGCGAAATTACAGTCCCATGATCCGGTGCCGCTGGCGCGCACTGCCGCGCTGCTCGAAAAATTGGGCAAGAATGCAGAAGCCGCCGCAATCTACTTGACCCTCGCAGAAATGTTCACCGCACTGAAACAAATGAACAAGGCGGTCGAAGCGTGGCGGCGCGCGAGCGCACTCGAGCCGGACAGCGCACAAGCGCGCGAAAAATTAATCGCGGCGTACAAGGAAGCCGGACACGAGAGCGCGGCGGCTACGGAACTCGTCGGTCTCGCCAAGCTTTATCATCGCGAGGGGAAATCCGCACAAGCGCAGAGCTACGCCGAGCAAGCGCTCGCGCTGGATGCGGAGAACTCACAAGCAAAAGCGCTGCTGGTCGAACTGACCGGTCGCGCAAGTACGCGTGGCGTTGGAGCGAGCGACAGTCCGGTGGAACAGGCGCGACGCTCTTCGCTTTCGCGTTTGGCGCAAACGGTCTTTGACGACGGACCGCGCTGGCGCGGGTCGAGTGGCGCGACGCCCCCGCACGCTGGTGAGAGTGAGGTTGAAGGGCTGTTGGCGAAAGCCATTCACGCCCAGACGCGCGGCGACCTTGCCGGAGCAATCGATTTGTACCAGCAAATTATTCAGGCAGGCGTCGCGCGGCCCGAAGTGCAGTTGAATCTCGCGCTGTTGTATCAACAAACCTTGCGTTACGATGACGCGCTCGCGCTCTTTAAGGAAACGGTCAAGGAGCCGCAGTACGCGCTGGCGTCGTACTTTGCGATGGGGCAGACCTTTCGCGCGCAAGGCAAGCTTGATGCCGCGCTCGAAAATTTTATTCAGGCGATGAAGGTCGTTGACCTGTCGAGTGTGCAGCGCGATCAGGCAGACCAGGTCATTCGGCTGTACGAATCGCTCGCCGACGGTTACCGCGCAAAAGGGGCGGAGGCGCACGCGCAAACATTTACGCAAACGCTGGTGGATTTCCTGAGCAGCAAGGGTTGGGAAGACAAAGTGCGCGAGGTGCGGCGACATATCGCGGCGGTGGGAGCATCAGGCACGCCGGTGAGCTTTGCCGAAGTGCTGGAGATGGCGCAGCCCGAGCTCGTCATCGAGTCGCTCGATCTCAGCGAAAAATATTTAAAAGCCGCCAAATATTCAGCGGCGAGTGAAGAGGCTTTTCGCGCCATCGAATTGGCGCCCGACTATTTGCCCGGGCACGTCCAGCTCGCAGACGTTTTCGAACACGCGGGACGACGGCAGGAAGCACGCGAAAAATATGAAACACTCGCCCAAGTCGCCACAGTGCGCGGCGATGTGCCCAAGGCGCTCGCGTTCTACCGTCACGCGCTCAAGCTCGCGCCCGCCGATGTGATGCACCGCGCCAAGCTGATTGATTTGCTGGTGAGCAATGGACAATTGCCGGAGGCGCTGAACGAATTCCAGGAACTGGGCGCATCGCTCGAACGCGCTGGGCAAACCCAAAAAGCGATCGACAAGTACGGCGAGGGTTTGCGTCTGGCACAACGCGCGGGGGTGACAAGCCCCGCGGTGGGTGAATTGCGAAACCGCATCGCGGAGGCGTACTTTAAAGCCCATGATTGGCAGAATGCGCTAAAGATTTATCAGGAGATGCTGCAAGCCGCACCGGAGGACGAGCGCGCGCGTTTCTATGTTGCCGACCTGTTGTTGCGATTGGGGCGAGGCACTCTCGCCAAACAGGAATTGGGTGCATTGCTCGCCCGCTACGCGAGTTCACCCCACAAGCTGCGCGCGGTGCTCGGCACGTTCGCGCGAAATTTTCCCGACGAGCCGGAGATTCAGTTGCGCTATGCGCGCACGCTCGCCGATCTCGGAGATCGCGACAAGGCAATCGAACTGCTCGACGCGTTAGGTGAACGGTTGCTGAACGCGGGAGATCGTGGGCAGGCAATCACGGTGATTCGGGAAATTATCGAGATGAATCCGCCACAGGTAGATGACTATCGTCAAGTGTTGGCAGAGTTGACGCAGTAGCTCTCACGCTGCGAGACCGAGGCACCTCGAACCGATATTCGATTTTGGCAAGACATTTTGGCAGAGCTAACTGATCTTTTCTCCCATCTCACATTCCAAAGCGTCGTCGACATTTTGCTCGTCGCCTTGCTTTTCTTCGGTCTCTTTTATCTCGTGCAAGGCACGCGCGCCGTCACCCTCTTGCGCGGAATCCTCCTCATCGCGTTTGCGGGAACTCTGGGCAGCACTTTTCTCCACCTCACCGCTTTCACCTGGCTCATCCGCAATTCGATTCCTGCGGTACTGGTCGCGATCCCCGTAGTGTTCCAGCCGGAATTGCGACGCGCGCTCGAACGGCTGGGACGGCCGAGTTCGCTACTGCTCGCGCGGCGCAACAGTTCCACTACGCAATTCATTGCCACGCTGAGCCGCGCCTGTGGTGCGCTTTCGAAACAAGCGTGTGGCGCGTTGATCGTGCTCGAGCGTGAGACCGGTCTGCAGGAGTACATCGACACGGGATTACCTCTCGACTCGGAAGTTTCCATCGACCTGCTGCTCACCCTCTTTAACAAAGCCACTCCGCTCCACGACGGCGCAGTCATTATTCGCGAAGGACGGATTGCCGCGGCGCGCTGCACATTGCCTCTGTCCGAAGATCCGGACCTCGAACGCGATCTCGGCACGCGCCACCGTGCGACCATCGGCGTAACGGAAGCGACGGACGCAATCGGGATTGCGGTGTCCGAAGAGTCGGGCGTGATCTCGGTCGCGCAAAATGGCTCGCTCACGCGTTTCCTTGATGAGGGCAGCTTGAATCGATTGTTGACCAATCTCTATGCGCCGCGACTCGACGCCTCGAAACCGCTGCGAATGCTCCCCATCCTGAACGGCAAGCCGAAATGATTTGGCGCACGCTCTTGTCTCAATGGACCTCGCTGGTCATCTCATTGATCATCGCGATTGTGGTGTGGGCAGTTGCCACGCACGAAGAGAATCCGAGCCGCGAGGCGTTTTTCCAAAACCCGCTGCCGGTCGAGTTCGTGAATCGCAGTGAATTATTGGTGCTGTACCAAAAGTCAGCCGACACAGTGCGCGTGCGTCTGCGCGCGCCCGATGCAAGCTGGCAGCAGTTGAAGGGTGATGATTTTCGCGCGACGATCGATCTGAAAGGATTTGGCGCGGGCTTGCAGCAAGTCGGGGTCAATGTTCAAACGGCGGATCCGCAGGTCAGTGTGGTCGCGGTCGATCCGCCACAGATCACGGTACGACTGGAAGCGTTGAAGCAGATTACGACCGAAGTGCGCGTGCGCGTGTTGGACGATGCTCCGATTGGCTATGAGACCAAAGCCCCGCAGGTCAATCCGGGTAAGGTGCTGGTTTCGGGTCCACAAGTGTTGATCGACCAGATCAATGATGCGAGCGCCGACATTGCGCTGCGCGGCAGCAAGACGCCGATTGATCGCGATGTTTCCGTCTCCGTTCACGACGCGCAAGGTAATTCGATCCAAGGCTTGACCCTCGCGCCCTCCACCGTCTCTGTGCACTTGCCGATTGAGCAGCGCGTCGGTTACAAGGACGTGGCGGTGAAAGCGGTCGTCAACGGCAATGTCGCGTCGGGTTATTGGGTAAGTGATATTCGCGTCGATCCCTCCACCGTCACCCTGGTCGGCGCCGCCGAGGCGTTGAACAAAATTCCCGGATTTGTCGAGGCGCAACCGATTGTCGTCACAGGCGGCCGCGACGATATTTTTCGCCGCGTCGGGTTGAATTTGCCGCCGGGCGTTTCGGCATTGAGCGTCGGAGATGTCGCGGTGCGCGTGACGGTGCAGCCGGTGCTTGGTGGCATTACGATTCGGCGTAGTGTGTTGGTCATCAAAGTGCGTTGCGACCAACCGGTCCTGATTTCACCGGATGCGGTCGAAGTCATCTTGTCCGGGCCGCTCCCGATTTTGCAATCGCTGACGCCCGAGGACATTCAAATCGGCGTGGATGTGAACGGTTGCACCGGCGGAAGTTTTCAGGCAACGCCGCACGTGATCAACCTGCCCGATTCGCTCAAGGTACAAAATATTGTCCCGAACACAGTCGAGATCAACGTCAGACAACAATAAGCCACGGTCCTACGATGGGGCTGCGCTCGCGCTCGTGGCGGCGTGGCCCCTTGTATTTTATTGGCGCGCCGCGCTGGGTCTCGGAATCTTTTATTTTGGAGACATCGCGCGTTTTTTTTATCCGACGCGCGTCCTGTACGCCGACGCGCTGCGCGCAGGACGTCTGCCATTGTGGTCGCCGGAAATGCTCGCCGGCTTTCCGCTCTTTGCGGAAATGCAAACGGGCGCGCTGTATCCGCCGCACCTTTTCCTGTACCGATTATTGCCGATTGATCTCGCGATCAATTACGACATTTTGCTGCACCTCGCATGGCTCGGGGCGGGAATGTTTCTGTTCGCGCGGGCGCGCGGCGTCAGCACTGCGGGCGCGACACTTGCCGCGCTCGCATTGTCGGCGGGCGGTTTTGGCGCGGCGCGCGTGACGCATCTGAGCGTGCTCGCCACCGCGGCGTGGCTGCCGTGGCTGCTGCTTGTCTATGAAAAATCGCGCAGTGCGCCGCGCACGCGTTATTCGTTCGCCCTCGCATTGGTGTTCGCGCTGCAATTTCTCGCGGGGCACGCGCAATTCGCGCTGTTGAATGTTTTGACGTTCGCCGCGTACGTCTTAGCCAATGTTCTTGGCGGCTTCTCCGATGTTCAGAATTCGCGCGCGCGCGCTTGGACATGCGCTGATTCCCCTCGCTGCCATTTGGCTCGGCGCGGGAATCGCTGCCGCGCAACTCTTGCCCGCGTTCGAATTGGCACAGGCGTCGGCGCGCGGTGGTGGTGTGAGCGAGGCATTTTTCACAGAGTTCTCGTACAGCCCCGCTTTACTCGCGCTGCTGCTTCATCCCTTTCTTCTGGGAAATCCATACCCGCGTGTTTCGGTCGAAGTCGTCGCGTATCTCGGCGCGCTGCCGCTGCTGCTCGCGTCAGTCGCGATTTTTTTTCGCCGAAACCGGGCGACACTGTTCTGGTTATTGCTCGCAGTGGGCGCACTCACGCTGGCGTTCGGCGGCTTTACGCCATTCTATCGCTACTTGCGCTTTATTCCCGTGCTGAATTTTTTTCGCGTGCCGGCGCGTTTTCTATTTCCATTCGCGCTGGCGGTCTCGATGTTGTCAGGAATCGGTTTTGACGTATTGCTCGCGCGGGCTCGTGAAAGCGGGTTCCCGCGAAACGCGAGAATCGTCGGCGCACTTTTTGGCGCGACGATTGCGGGCGTGATTGGCTTGGCGACGCTGGTGGAGGTGGACGCGTGGATCGCAGCGTGGCGCGCGCTGCCTTTCATTTTTTTCGCGAGTGGTCTGTTCATCCTCCTACGCGGCGGTCGCGGAGGTTTCAATCGCGCGTTACTCGCGACGCTGGTGCTCGGTCTGTCGCTAGCCGATCTCGCCGCGTTCGGCGCGGTGTATGTGCAGACGTTCAATGTGATTGCGCCGCGTGCGGAAATTTTTTCGACCCCGCGTGTGCTCGCCGATCTCGCGCTGAGCGACGGAGCACGCGTGTTGACCAGCGAGTCGGTTTATCCGTGGCTCTCGGTGATGCGCGAAAGTCTCTATCCCAATTTGAACGCGGCGTACAGAGTGCCTGCGCTCGGCGGCTATACGCCGCTTGTGCCACGTCGGATGCAACTGGTGCTTGACCATCTCACGCCGGCGCTGCTGAATCTGTTCGGCGTGCGCTATTATCTCGTGCCGCAGGTCTTGCCGGTCGATCCCGCGAGCGAGCAGGCGGACCTCGCCGATCCATTCGCGCTGAAGCTAAGCGAGCACGCGATCGAGATTCAGCCGACGGAGGCGAGTGGTCTTCTGATCGATTCGTCGCTGGCGCAGTCGGTTGAGCTACACGATGGAGACGTGGTCGCGAATTTTGTGCTAACCTTGGATAATGGGCAGACGATCACCGTCCCTCTGCGCGCGGGATTCGACACGGGGGAATGGGCTTACGAGCGAAGCGATGTGCGGCGAGTGGTCCAACATTCCGAGCCACCGATTGCGACGACCTTTCCTGCGCGCTCGGCGTTTCCGATCGAAGCGCATCCGGGTCACACCTTTCGCGCGCAGCGCCCGTTCTCCGTCGCGCCGGTGAATGTCGTACGGATCGCGCTCGAGCCAAAAATTCCCGCGGGGCTGATTCACATCGAACGTGTGGTCTTGACCGACGGCGACACGCACACCGATCTTGCCGCGCTGGTCGGCAAAGCGAGTCACCGGTTGATTTATCGCAGTGAAGATGTTGCCGTGTACGAAAATGCTTCCGGCGCGCCGCGCGCATTTGTGACGCACAGCGCTTTGGTTGTGAATGATGAAACCGCGCTGGCGCGATTGCAAGCACCGGACTATTCCGGCGAACTGCTGCTGGCGGACGGAGAAGAGTTGCAGAACGACGTGGGCGAAGGCATCGACGAGCAAGCCGAGATTATTTCGTACGAACCGGAGCGCGTAGTGCTGAATGTGAACGCGAGTTTCGACGGTTACGTCGTGCTGGCGGATGCGTGGGACGCGGGTTGGACCGCAGTGGTGGACGGTCAGCCCGCGACGGTTCAGCGCGCTGATCTCGTATTGCGCGCCGTCCGCATCGCGGGCGGGCAGCATCGCGTCGAGTTTCTCTACCGCCCGCGTTCATTTTACATCGGTGCGGTTATTTCCATCGTGAGTTTGCTCGCGCTCGTACTGATTCCTTTCAATCTTTGGCTATTTGCTAGACGCGCCCATTGACCTGTTATATAATACCGCGCGCCCCACACTCCGCCCATGAATGGAGTCGCAATGAATCTACTCAATCGGATTTTCGTCTTGATGCAACTGATCGCGCTGGTTGTGCTCGCGCCCATCTTTATCGTGCTGCTGCTCTTTAGTCGCCGCGTACTGCGAAATTTGTTCGAGCCGACGTTTGCGCAGTTGAGTACGGAGGCTCCGGGACCCAACGGCGCGCAGGCATTGTGCATCGGCATCCTGACCGTCCTCGCCGGCTTTTCCGTCCTGATGATTCTGCTCGAAGTCCAGCGCGGCGGTCCGCGGCGTTTGCGGATTCAGTCCGTACAAGGCGCCGAACTTTTGATGAGCTCGGACGCGATTACGCAGCAGCTCGAATACACCCTGGATGCGTTGACCGATGTGATCAAAGTAAAGCCGCGCATCCAATCGGCAGGTAAGGGCGTCGACGCGTTCATCGAACTGTGGACGACGGCGAATGTCGATGTCGCCCAAAAAACGCA
>JBBSHK010000122.1:0-7796 GCA_038253185.1 Anaerolineae bacterium
ATACGGCATCGCGCTGTTTGTCGCGGGCACTGCGTTGCTTGTCGCCGCTATCGGCTGGCGCTGGCAGAGATCGCTCGCAACAAACAACTCGCGTCAAGCGCGCGCGCTAATGTCCTCACGCGTCTGATTTGAAGAGCCTCCAGAGTTTCATCGCGCGCGTGCACACGCGCGCGTTTTTATTTTATTGCGATGGAGGAGTTTCCGACGGAGCGGGCAACGGCTCGGGCAGCCCGCAGCGATCACCTTTGAGGAAAGACGTCAGCCCGCGTTCGAGACCACGCGCCAGCGCGTCCGGGTGCTTGGTTAGTATCTCGCGGTCTCGGCCCAAAAATCCAAGCTCGATGATCGCCGCGGGAATCGTCGGAGCAATTTTGCGGAACGCGTGATATTGCGTCATATCGGTCGTGATGGTGTTGCGATTGAACGTCAGCTTGAACGGATCGACCGCGCCCTGATAATCGCGCGTAAGACACGCGACCAGTCGATCGTCGGCATCGGGATTGAGACTCGGCTCGGCGTGCGCGATTTTGTAACCCGTCGCGAGCGGGTAGTCCGCGCCGCTCACGCACGAATCAGAATGGATCGAGAGAAAAACGTCAGAGGCAAAGTCGGGCGAATCGCTCTTGAGACGTGGATCAAATTCTGCTAGCAGCGCAACGCTGAAACCGCGCTTGATCAAAAGCGTTTCGAGCTGGTCCGCGACTTGCTTATTGATAACGACTTCCTTCAAGCCATCGGCGCAGATCGCCCCCGTGTCGTGGATCGTCGCCACACCCGCCGGATCTTCCGGTGACCAGTGTCCGGCGAGAATCGCGACCCGCGGCGCGGGGATAGATGTACGTGCGGGCGCAACCGGTGTCGGCGACGCGGTAAAAGGCGTCGCGGTGGGGAGGATCATTAGACCGACGCTGCTGCCCCCTTCGGCGCGCGTCGCACGCGACAATCCGAATACCAGGAACGCGGTGATAGCAAATACCCCCAGCGCGCCATAAAGGAACGCGCGCTCGAGTCTTTCGATCAACCCGCGCCGGACGAATGGGCTCGGACCCTCGCGCACCGTTGCGCCCGCTCGATGCCGCACTTGAGGCGCGACGGGCGGAGTGGTTGAACGCGAACGTCGCGACCCGGGCGACCGCCGCCCTCCACTTCTTTGCCTCGAAATATTTTCCTCCTATTCCGCCGCGCGTGTCAGTTCCAGATGAGGATGCAACACGCGCCCGTCACCCACGCGACGGGTGACATGCTTTTGGTCGAGATATTCTAGAAAGGCGATAGCGTACTTGCGACTCGTGCCAAACTGGTCACGCAGTTCGGCAGCCGTCACCTGTCCGCGCGCGTGAATCGCCGCGATCACCCAAGCCATCATCGCGCGCTCGGCGGCTGACGTCAAGAGCACCGACGCGCTGAGGCGTACCAATTGACCTTGCTCGACCAGCGCGTTGAGCGCCTCTGCCCCAATCGCGGCGCTCGCCTCCTCCGCTGAAGGTGGTGAATACGGCGCGCGTTCAAAATCGGCGAGCAGCGCCTCGACGCGCGCCTCGAGCGCGGGATCGAATTCCGCGCGATGTTCGCGCGCCCACACCGATTTTTCGTTGAACTCGAAAACCTGCTCGCGCGCCGCGCGTTCTAACGCGCTGTCAAAAATCCGCGGCGGCAGCGATGGCAAACGCGTCTTGAATACCTCACGCGGTATTCCGGCGCGCAGCGGAAACTCGCGATGATATTTATCCAGATGCACACGCGCCCGCGCGCACCATTCGTTCCAACTCGCGCGTGAGACCAAATATTCCGCGCGTTCGTGATTCAGAGTAATCAACTCACCCGCGTCGATTAACTCGCGCAGCGCGAGCGCGACGACGGAGGGTTCCAGCCCGACTCGCTCCGGCAATTCGCGCGCGTCGAGCGCACCATTCATTTCCACGTATTGCATTATCAATTCAGTCGGTGTGCCGCGCTGTGCGCGTTCCAACCGCTCTATCACTTCGCTGCGACCGCGCCGATAGCGCGCGAGCGGATGCGGCTCGATCACGACTCCACCGCCGACGGTTTGACTGGGCGAGGCGTAACGCAGAATAAACCGGTCGCCTTTCGCCAAAACCAGCGGCGCGCTGGAAATCAGTTGCACCCACGCGGATTGTCCGGCTTCCACGCGCTCGCCCTCGAGCAGTCGCACGCGCACCGAGGTCTCGGAAGAAAAGACAAAGAGTTCCAGCCGCTGGCTGTGACGGAGTGGCTTGGGCGCATCCGGGAGCCACTGCAACCGCGCGTCGAGTATCTGGGTTGGACGATAGGTTCCGGGACGAATCACCACATCTCCGCGGGCGAGTTCATCCGTCGCAATGCCCGCGAGATTTATCGCCACGCGACCGCCCGGTGCGGCACGCGCAATTTTTTCTTTGTGGGTTTGCAAGCCGCGGATGCGCGCGCGCAAGCCGCGCGGCGCAATCTCCACTTCATCTCCGACGCCGAAACTTCCGTCGTCGAGTGTGCCGGTGACGACCGTGCCAAATCCCGCGAGAGTGAACACGCGATCAATTGGGAGACGCGGACGCGCGCGGTCCGTTTTCTCCACGACCTCGGCGAGCGTCCGGTCCAATTCGCGCCGGAGCACATCCAAACCGCGCCCGGTTTTCGCCGAGACGGCGACGATGGACGCGCCCGCGAGCACCGTATCCCGCAACGCGTGCGCAACCTCCGCCTCAACCATTTCGAGCCAGCCGGGCTCGCGCGCGAGATCGGATTTCGTCAGTGCAACCACGCCACCTTTGACCCGAAGCAAATCAAGAATCGCTAGATGCTCGCGCGTTTGCGGCATGATGCCTTCATCCGCGGCGATGACCAATAACGCCGCGTCGATGCCGCCGACGCCGGCTAACATATTTTTGATGAATGCCTCGTGACCGGGCACGTCGACCAGACTGACCGCTTGACCGCTCGGCAGCGTCATCCACGCGAACCCGAGGTCAATGGTCATCTCGCGTTCTTGTTCTTCTTTTAGACGATCGGGGTTGATGCCGGTGAGCGCCTTGACCAATGCTGATTTGCCGTGATCGACATGACCGGCAGTTCCGATAACACGCATAGGATGGTCTCAGATAACACAAAGGCACGCAGATGCAAAGGACCTTGCGGAATATTTTCCGCCGCGGAACTGGTTCCGCATTATTCCTTCGCGTCCTGGTGCCTTGTCGAAATTTGAAATCCGCGAGCGAGTTTCAAAAATTCTCGAACGGATCGTTCGTCAGATATTCGCCCTGGGCGTGGGCGGCTTTTTGATCTTGGCGCCGGCGGTTTCCGTCTCGATGCGCGAGAGCAAATCACTCGCGAATTGATCAAAGCGAGAATTCTGACCGCGTTCGTACTCGACCTGCATTCGCACGACGTCGCTGATGATGCTGAAAAATCGCTGGCGGTCGACTTCCATTTTTTCGCGCAGCTGGCGAAATTCTTCGGCGACCGTCGGACGCCACGCTTCCCAGGGTTCGAATTGATTCCCCGTCGCGGCGATTTTCTTTGACCACTCGTCGCGATAATAGTCCCAATCGCGCGTCTGCACCGCCCACCGTGTTTCCAGCTCCGACTTGATCGCCTCGATTTCTTTGCGCATATAATCTTCGTTGAGCTTTTGGCGCTGGACAATACGCGGCTCGATCTGCTTGAGCTGTGATTCAAGCTCACGCAAGCTGGCGAGATAGCCGCGCGTTTCCTTCGGCAGGTCGAGCAGTGGACGCACCTGACCGATCCAATCGTCCATCTCGCGACGCGCGATTTTCATTTGCTCGCCCCACTCGGTGATCTGGCGAGCGCGCATCTGGTCGGCGCGACGGGTCGCCTCGAGCGCGTCGGAACGATCGGCGCGCAGGCGCTCGGACAATTGTTGAATCTCGGCAATCAAAGCGCCGGTACGTTTGACCCACTCTTCGAGCACCGTAATACGCGAGTTGACCGCCTCTTGACGCTTGCCGAGTTCTTCCAAGCCGCGCACAAAAGCATACTGACCGCCTTCGATGCGCTTGACTGCATCGCCGTGATTGGGCACCTGGCGGACTTGTTGCCCAACCTCTTCCAGCTTGGCGCTCAGTTCGACCAGCGCTTTGTCAGTGCGGTCGCGTTCCTGCTGGCGCAGCTTGAAACCCTCTGCTTCACGCTGCTGCACGCGTTGATTGAATTGCTCAAGCAGCAATGACGTTTCCGTTCGCACTTGACCAAGCGCCTGTTCGATTTGTGAATAGCGCAGCGATTGCGCCTGAACGCGCGCGAGTCGTTCCTCCAGGTCCTGCAACCCTTTCGTCAAGCCCGAAATCTGAGTGAGATGCTGGTCCAGTTGCGCCAGTATTTCACTCATCATAGTCTTGTCTCTACGATGCTCTTCGTCCAACCACGTCAAGAGTTGGACACTTTGATCCGGACTCATCGAACCTCCCTGTGCCTCGCGCAACCGCGCCGCGTGCCGAGATGCGCGCAATTATAGCATTCTTTAATCGCGGCGCAAAGGAGAAACCCCTCTGCGACAGGGCTGTTGCAAAGTCGATTTCTCTTGTCATGTCGAACGGAGTGAGACATCTCGACCGAATGAGCTGTCGAGATTTCTCGTCGCAAAAACCGCGCCTCGAAATGACGTGGAGACGTTTTCAGCGCTTGTCAACTGACTTTGTAACAGCCGTACCTCTGCGAACAGAAATTTTTGAATGCCGGCGCGTTCGCAATGATAATCGATACCTGCTTGCGATGGGAAAAAATGATGACTATAATCAGGTCGCTCTAATTCTGAAAATCTTTCCGCCTCGATCTGAGAACATCGAACTGTGACCGATCGCGTTGCTATTATTGCCGGACATCTGGCGCGACATTTTCAACCCGGGCTGAAGGTGCTGGAAATCGGCGCGGGAGATGGGCTGGTCGCGGAACGGTTGCAGAGACTGACGCGCATCGAGATGCGACTGGTCGATTTGGTGGACTATAACCAGAGTGAGCTACAGCTCGAGGTGTATGACGGAATGAAACTTCCGTTCGCGGACGGCTCGTTCGATTATTGCCTGCTCACGTTCGTGCTGCATCACACGCCCGATCCGGCGAGCGTACTGTGTGAGGCATTGCGCGTGGCGCGTTGCGGCGCCATCGTAGTGGAGAACGAGGTCGCCGGTCGCCTTCGGCAGCGCGTGACTCGCCTGGTCGATTCCATTCCTCATTGGCGTCACGGCGTCCCGGTCTGCTATCACACCCTCACGCTCGAGGAATGGTGCGACCTCTTTGAAACACTGCCCGTCCGCGCGGAACTGCTCGCGCGTTTTTCGCTCGACGGCATTCTCGAAGGATTTTGGCAAAACTTTGTGATGCGGCTGGAGAAGGTTGAAAGTGAAAAGTTGAAGGTAAAAAGTTAAAACATAAAGTGGCGTGGATCGAAATTGCAATTGTTCAACCTGCACCCTGCAACCGGCAATCTTCAACCTTCAACCTTTGACCCTCCCTTCTTCATCCCTTCCACACGGCGCTGATTGCCTTGAGTGAAACATCGTAGCGGTACATAATGTCCCTGTGCCCATCCTCGAATTCTTCGTACTGGTATGGCACGCCGAGCCGATCCAGTCGCCGACAAAACGCGCGCGCGCCGTACTGCAAATGGAATTCGTCACGCGTGCCCGCATCGAGATAGACCAGTCGTTGATAGCGCAGCGCGTCGGCGTGAACTGCTATCAGGTTCAGAGGGTCCCACTCTTTCCAACGCGCCCACACTTTCTCGTCCGTTTCGCCTGTGTCTTGATCAAACGGTAAATCGAATCCGTAGGGTGAATCGAGATTCGGCGAATAGCACGATGCCATCGCGACCGTGTTCAAGATGGCGCGAAAGTCCGCATCCCTCGGACGAATCTTCCACAAGTTCGCAAGGTATTTTTCCAACCCGCCGTACTTTTTGATTCCGCGCAGATAGTCAACAAAGTCGGGGCGATAACACAGATCGAAATTCATATCGCCGCTGTGACACGCCATCAAACCAAACACTTCTGAATGCCGCATCGCGAGCACCACGCTGCCATAGCCGCCGGAACTTTTTCCCATCACTGCGCGAAAATAGCGCTCGGATATCGTGCGAAAATTTTCGTCGACCCAGGGCACAAGTTCTTCAATCAGGTGATCTTCATAGCGACCCGTCCCAAGCGAATTGATGTATTGGCTGCCCCCATAGCGTGTCGAGCAATCCGGCATCACCATAATCAGTGGCATGATCTCGCCGCTGCCGATGAGCCGGTCGAGTCGCTGCTGGATGTTCTCGTCGAAAAATGATTCGTTCAACAGCATCGTGCCGCGTCCGGTAAATCCGACGAGAAAAAAAACGGTCGGGTAACGCGCGCGTGGGTTCTCGCCATAACCCGGCGGCAAGTAGATCGCGACGCGGCGTGCGCTAGGGTCATCGAGAAAATTTCCCTTTAGCACCTCGCTGTCGAATGTTTCAATCACCACGCGACTCTCTGTCATCTCTTCACGTCCCTCATTTCGCCATTCTCCATTGTGCATTGTTCATTTGTTTCCCTTCGCCTTCTTCTGCAGCTCGAACAATTTGTTGAGCGCTTCGAGCGGCGAGAGCGCGAGCACATCGATGTGCGCGATTTCTTTTTTCAAATCATCGTCGGGCGAAAACAATCTGAGTTGAATTGGCGCGTCGTGACGCGGCGAATCGTCATTCCCGTTTTCCAACTCTCGAAGAATTTCTTGCGCGCGTGAGACGACCGGACGCGGCACACCCGCGAGCTGCGCGACGTGAATACCGTACGACTTGTCGGCGCCGCCGCGCACGATCTTGTGCAAAAAGACAATCTGTTCACTCCCGCTTTTGGACGCGGGGCTTGCCGCTTGCTCGACCACCGCGACGTTATAGTTTCGCACCTTCGGCAAATAATTTTCCAATGCGGTCAATTCGTGATAGTGCGTGGCGAACAAGGTTTTCGCGCCGAGGCGCGGGTGATTGTGAATATATTCCACCACCGCGCGCGCAATCGCGATGCCGTCATAAGTGCTCGTGCCGCGCCCGATTTCGTCGAGCACCAATAAACTACGCGCGGTGCAGTTGTTCAAAATATTCGCGGTCTCGACCATCTCAACCATAAAAGTGGACTGCCCCGCGCTGATCGCGTCCTCCGCGCCGATGCGCGTAAAAATGCGGTCCACAATGCCGAGCCGTGCCGATTCCACCGGAACGAAACTGCCGATTTGCGCCATCAGCACAATCAGCGCGACCTGTCGCAAGTAGGTGGACTTGCCGCTCATATTTGGTCCGGTGATAATGTGGATCAATTCGTCCTTCGAGAAATCGCAATCGTTCGGTACGAATGGCTCATCTCTCAACGCGAGCTCAACCACCGGATGTCGCCCCGCGCGAATTTCCAACTCCGTACCGTCAATCAATTCCGGTCGCACGTAGCGGTGATGCAGCGCGACTTGCGCGAGCGCGGCGTACACATCCAATTCCGCCAGCGCGCGTGCGGTGGTGAGGAGACGCGTCGCGTAATTCGCAATCTCCACACACAACGAGCGAAAGAGCGCGGTCTCTAATTCGACCAGCCGTTCTTCCGCGTTGAGAATCAGCGACTCGTACTCTTTCAGGTCGGGCGTGATAAATCGTTCCGCGTTCGCGAGCGTCTGTTTGCGAATGTACTCGGGCGGCACTTGCGCCATATTCGACGTCGTCACTTCGAGGTAATAACCGAACACACGGTTGTAGCCGACCTTTAACGACTTGATGCCGGTGCGCGCGCGTTCGGTTCGCTCCAATGCCGCGACCCAATCCTTCGCGTTGCGCG
>JBBSHK010000123.1:0-7782 GCA_038253185.1 Anaerolineae bacterium
AGCCAATTCGCTTTCACCTTGCGTCGCGCGAGCGCTTGTTTGTTCTTCAAGAGCAAGCCAATACAAAACCAACCCGCCGCCTTTGCCCCCGCGATCACGCGCAAGCAATTCTGAAAGACGTACACCGCGCGTTTAGAGTGATATTTGGCGAGAAATTTTATTTTGCTTTGGTATAACCAGAGCACGCGTTGCTCGTCCACCAGGCGGCTGCTTTGTCCACCCCAGTGGATCACTTGCGCTTCGGGCAAAAAATAAACGCGCCAGCCCGCCAAGCGGAAGCGATAGCACCAGTCCATTTCTTCAGAATACATGAAAAACGATTCGTCCAGCAGACCGACAACGTCAATCGCCTCTCGGCGCGCGAGCAGACATGCACCACCGACCCAATCCACATACCGCACCTCACGGCTCGCCTTGTGAGGATGGCTCGGAAAATGTTTTCCATAGATCCAATGCGCCAAGCCGACGGCGCTCGCCAGTTCGGAGATTACACTGGGGAAATTATTGCACGAAGCTTGAAACGAACCATCGGGATTGAGCAACTGCGCGCCGACGATGCCGGCTTCGGGATGCACGTCCAGAAAATCAACCATGCCTGCGAGCGCGCCGCGCAGCACGCGCGTGTCGCTGTTGAGGAGCAAGATGTACTTTCCAGTACTAGAGCGAATTGCCTGATTATTCGCCACCGCAAAGCCGCGATTTTCCTGATTCTGGATCAGCTTGATCTGTGGAAAATTTTCGCGCACCATCGACGCGCTGCCGTCGGACGACGCGTTATCCACAACCCATACTTCGAATTCCCCTTTTGGCGGGGACGAATAGATCGCGCGCAAACATTCTGCGAGCAGGTCGCGCGTATTCCAATTGACGACGATGATCGAGAGTTCCATTTAATGCAGTGGCGCTTGACTGCTTTGATCGACGAAATGTTTCACCGCGACGAGTCCACCAAGGAACAGCCAGCCCAAGAGACTCGCGCGAAATCCGGCAAAGCCGACATTATAGACGAACGGCAGAAACCAATCGCCGAGCATACCTGCGGCGAGGCTTCCGACCAGTCCCGCGAGGCAAGCATAAACGTAACCGCGCGCAAATCCAAGCGGGGCGCGCGTTCGCAACTGCCACCCGAGTCGCGTAATCGCTGCCATGAGCCAGATGAAAATTGCCAAGCCCACGACGCCGATTTGCGCGACCAGGTCCACGTACTGATTGTGCGAATTGAATTTCACATACCACCCCAAAATCGGATAGAGCGGTGTGTAATGATAATAATTCGCTGGACCCAAACCGAGAATCGGATTGGCGGGCAGAATGTCGGTGAGAATAATTTGCCACGCGAAGTAACGCGTGTCAATGCTGTATTGTTTGAGCGCGACGAGTCTATTCAATAAATCGGGATCACGCGCGAACACACCCGCAATGCCGACCACGGTAAAGAAAAAACCCAAGCGCCACGATTTGAGCCACAGCAGCGTCAAAAGCGTAATCAGTCCGGGCACCCAACCCGAGACCCAACTCACGCGCAGAAACCAACCGACGCCGAACGTGATTAACGCGAGTGTCACGAGCGCGAGTCGGAATGGCAGAGCCAGCGATCGATCAAAGAAACCGAGTCCGCCTGCGAGCGCGATCAGCCAGATCCAGAAGAGACTGCCCTGCGCCGGCGCGACAACGAGTGCCTCTCCCAAAATCCCGATGGGGGGAATCACTTGTCCGATGACGACGACCGCGCCGAGCGCTAAAAAAATTCCGGTGAGGATCTTGAGCCAGAGCAGATCTTCGATTTGATTGCCGCATAGGAGAAATATTCCAGCGGAAAAAACAAAGACCGCCCACCCGCCCACCTGCGCCTGCAAGTTCGCTTTCTCCGCAAAATAATTCCACGTCAGATTGCCGGTGATAAGCGACACAGTCACCACAATCACGAACGCGGCGATTGGCAGGTTGGTTGGTGCGTAGACCAAACGGACGCGCCGCTGCGGCAACAAATTGGCAAACCAGAGCACCAGCAGAATTGGAATCAGGATCACGGCGAGGTGCAGTGACGTTTGGGTGCCGGTACCGAGGGTAAATGGTACGCACAACGCGGCGATGAGCAGACTGACCAAGCCCAATTCAGGTTTAATAAAGAATGCGAATAAAGCCGCTGCTGCCAGCAAGATCAGTTGCGATCTCTCCGAACCGCTGCTGCTGAGAACGGCTGAGAGAATCAGAACCACCCCCATCACAAAAAATTTTAGCAGCGCGTCGCGCGTCTGCCAACTCGCGCTGATTCGGTCGAGTATCATCTCCCGCTCCCCTCCGCGGCGGCTTGCACTGTTTGATTGAACTGTTCACCGATGATTCGCCAGTCGTATTTTTCTGCCACGAGCCGCCGCGCATTTTCCGCCAAGCAGCGACGCAGTTCCGCATCACAAAACAACCTTAAGGTCTGCTCGGCAAACGCCTTGGGCTCGTCCGCGAGCAAAATGTTTTTTTCAGGCGTCACATCCAATCCTTCCGCGCCCTTGCTCGTCGCAATCACCGGAGTGCCCAGCGCCATCGCTTCAAGGATTTTTATGCGCGTCCCGCCGCCGCGCCGCAGTGGCACCACACACGCCCACGCGCTGGAAACAGCCGCACGCGTGTCGGGCAAATATCCGGTGAACGTCACGTCTTGACGCACCGGTCCATTTAGCACGATACCATCATTGCGTCCGGTGATCTTGAGCGACGCACTCGGCTCGCCCATTTTGATCAGGTGCCAGATATCGCGCACAAAGTACGACATCGCATCGTAATTCGATTGAAAAGTCAGCGCGCCATTAAAGACGAGGGTGTTCGGCTGCGGATCGCCCTCGACGCGCAGCCAATCGCCATCAACGCCGTTCGGAATGATCTCGACGCGTTGGTAAGCGGGCGCGGCGTCGCGCAAGTTGGCAAGTTCATTTTTCGACACAACCGTGCACGCCGCGAAGTTCGGGATGAGCGAGCGAACATACGCGCGGGTTTTTGTCCAGGTCAGCCAGCCGCGCGCGCGCGCCACATCGTTGGGCGCGCGGGTGTAGAGTTCGCGAACGGAAGCCACCTCCACCTCTTCCAGAATTTTTGGAGGTCGTGAATACTTGGCGAGATAAAGCGCAGCGCCTAGCTGCGACGCAATCGCCAGGTCATAGGCGCTTTGTGCAAACTCGCGCGCCACCAGACGCGCCATTTCAGGATTGTAGGTGTCGACGAGCGAGCGCGGCGTGGAATTGAAAAATCCGAGCAGCGCGCGTGCGCGCGTCGGTTGGAAATTTATTTTTGGTACGATTCCCGCGACGCGACAGTAACGCGTCAATTCAGAGGGAGGCGGTACGTCTTCTGCATCGCAAAATGACAACAGCGTGACCTCGTGGCGCTGTGCCAGCGCGCGCAGCAGATTGTAGATCCGAATTTTGGAGCCGTTGTCCGGCGGATAGGGATACCACATCGACAAAAAAAGTATTCTCATCTGTTACTGCACAATGGTATTTAGATAGTTTTCGATTTCGTCAAGCATTCTCGCCAAGTCATATTTTTCCAGCACGGTGCGCCGTCCGCTCTTGGCGACCTCTGCACACGTGAGTTCGTAACCTCCAAAACTGAGCGGTGGAAAAGTAATCTGAAACGAAAAGCAATCGCATTGTTGAGCAAGAGGAAAAACCAAAATTTATTTTTTTAGAAGGTTCGAATCCGCCGTGAGCCGAACGGCGACATCCTGACCCATCCTGCCCCAACGGCCGCGGAGCGCATCTCGCATCCCCAGCAGCTTGGCATTCCGATTCAGGCGCCGCGCGCGATGGCGACGCTTGAGCGTGAAAGCTGCTATCGCCCGGCTGTGCAGCAGAGCCGTTCCCACCAACACGCGCACACGCTCAAGCCCTGAAAGATTTTTGGCGACCATAAGAAAACTATTGCGCACCATGTAATAATCGGTCACGGGTGAATTCTCGCCCGTCGTTGCGGAGACATGATGCCACAGTCGCGCGGCAGGCACAACCGCGCTCGCGTAGCCGCAGGCGCGTGCGCGCAGACACCAATCGGTGTCTTCAAAATAGATAAAATAGCGCGGGTCGAGCAGACCAATGCGCTCAATCACCTCACGTTTGATGCACAGCGCACAGCCCGTTACATAGTCCACCTCGAAAGACGCTTGACGTGGACTCGGTATATCCGATTCGAGCAAGCGGCCCACGCTCGCATTGTGCCACGCGATTCGATTACCAGCGCTCCAAATATCACGCGGTTCATGAGTTGAATAAATGGCAGGGCCAACGATGCCGATTTGCGCATTTGATTCCGCGACCGCGATCAATTCTTGCAGCATCAGTGGATCGGCAATCGTATCGTCGTTTAGCAGCATTACGTAATCAGCCTTGTCTGCGAGCGCCATTCGAATGCCTGCGTTATTTCCTTCAGCAAAACCCAGATTCTCTCGATTCTCAATAACAATCACGCCCGGAAATTTCTGACGAATCGCCGCCGCCGTGCTGTCGCGCGAGCCATTGTCCACGACGATGATTTGATAGTTGTCGTACTGTAACTGAAGCAGTGAAGCCAAGCAGGCGAGCGTCAACTCGCGCTGATTCCAGGTCAACACGATGAGTGTTACGCGCGGCGCGGCGGCGAGAGACTGTGGTTTGCGCGCAGTGACGAAGTTCGAGTACGTCGTGCTAGACATCGTGGCGGAAAAGTGCATCCACGTATCGAAAGTTGGGAATTATGCGCTGCAGCAAAACTGCCCGCGCGCCGAGATACTGTCCGGCAACTTGTGCTGTCACGAGAATCGGTGACCAGGCAAAGAGACGAACTTTCAAAAGCAGCGCGGCGCGTGCGTGGAGCACAGCTTGCCACGAGTCTTGGGTGCCCCACGCCACCGTTCGGAACCCTTTACCGAGGGAGGGAATCAACTGGAGGCCGAACAAGCGAAAGACGAGGTCGTGATCGGCATACGCGCGTTTGAATTCATACCACGCGGAACGATCGTGCGAGTGATACACTATCGCGGTAGGTTCATAGACAATCGCATAGCCCGCCTCCAGCACACGTTTCGCCCACTCGATATCTTCACCGTACGGGATGGTCGCGAGGCGATGCTCGCTCCAAACCGATTTCCGAATGCAGGAGCAGCAGTCCGTAAAAATGGCGAGTTGAAATTGCTCCAGCGGAGTCAATGCAGCATATTCAGCTTGCGGCGGCAAACGCTTCACCACGCGCTTGCTGGATTCTGGGTAACACCGCTCCATCGTGCGGCGGATCAGCGCGTGGCTGTTGGGTTGTGGTAGTTGTCGACCATAACTCGCGGCAGCCCCGTCGGTCTCTGCTGCTTGTACCAAGTGCAATAACCAATCGTTGCTTGTAGGAATCGCATCCTGAACTAGATAAACGAGAAATTCACCGCGCGCGTTCTCCGCCGCAAAATTGCGCGTGGCGCCGTGACTAAAAGTAACGCGCGGAATCTGAAGTACGCGCGCAGGAGACTGTCGCACGAGCTCGAGTGTGCCATCGGTTGAACCCGAATCAATCACCAGCACTTCATAGCGCCAATCCGTCCGCTGCGCGAACACGCGCTCTAGGCACTCTCGCAAAAGCGGAAGCCCGTTTCGCGTGAGCAGAATCAGAGACACTTTTGGTAAATTAGATGGGTTCATGTCGCGAACCTGAAGCGGAGGGCGCTACACTCATTTTCAAGTGCTTGAGACTCGCGAGCAATTTCGCGCCAAGCAACGATTTGAGAAATAATGCCAGAGTACTGCCCATAGCTACGGTGAGATCATACGTCCACGCGCGACGAAGATAGCGCCGCACCTGATCCATCTGCCTTTGTGCGTACGCCAAACGTGCGAGCGTCGCGTAGGCGCGGGCGTACGCTCGCGCGCGCAATTTCCGATTCGACGCCCCGGATGATGCGACGCTGCGTTCGAGCGCTCTAATAATGCGGCGCTCGCCGGATTTGAGATCGAGCAAGTATCCGCTGCCCTTGTATTCGGGCGGCTGCTCGGCGCAAACAATCGCGTAATAGGTCTCGTCCTCGTCAAGCAGCGGTGGCGAAAGTCGGACTGCCTCTGAGAAATCGCGTACTGCCTCGGCTACACGCTGCGCGCCATAGAGTCGCGCGCTGCTTTGGATCAAGCTCCTGCCAATGGAGTACGCTTCCAACGCGCGAATTTCATGAGACAAGTCGGCTTGCGCGAAAAATTTTTCCAAAGTCCTGGACTGACTCGCGCGCATTCTGTCGGGATTACTTGAATTGGTCCCCGCGTGCAACCGATACTCAGCCAGCACTTGCGTCAGCGCAAAAATTTTTCCGCCTTGCGTCGTGAGTCGCAGCCACAAGTCCCAGTCTTCGGTGCCCGAGAGGGCTTGGTCAAAACCGCCGACTGCAAGAACAGCCTCAGTACGCGCTAGCACCGC
Organism: Anaerolineae bacterium; assembly: GCA_038253185.1. Classification (GTDB taxonomy): domain Bacteria; phylum Chloroflexota; class Anaerolineae; order UBA4142; family SHND01; genus JBBSHK01. The sequence goes on from JBBSHK010000123.1 coordinate 6,415, forward strand.
AAGAGGCGGGAAGAGATTATTTCCCAGCAGATCAGAGATATCGCAGTATCCCTTTTGAAATCGCCGCGTCGCAGCAATCTCTGTCCCTTCTCGGTTGATACAGACCCAACCCACCCCGATTGCCACAACCGCGTTGTCCAGTCGATCCAAATACGCGACGGTCTCTTTTAGAAAATCGGGACGCCACTTGTCATCTGCATCGAGGAAGGCAACATACTCGCCGCGCGCAGAGCACAAGCCGTGATTGCGCGCGGCGGAGGGTCCCTGCTGCGGCTGGTGTAAATAGATGAGGTCAGCCTCCAGTCCAGCTATAACGCTGCGCGTTTCGTCGGTCGAGCCGTCGTCCACGACGATTAATTCCCAATCGCGAAAAGTTTGGGCGAGGACGCTCTGAATCGCCTCGGCAATAAATTCTGCGCCGTCGTGAACCGGCATAATGACGCTGACTCTAGGCATAGCTCTTGCGGCTCAAGCGCGCAGTGATCCGACGAAGCGCGCGGCGGCGCGATGTGCCGATGATCGATTCAAGCCAGATCGACAGCACGCCGCGGTTTTTCAATAAAGACCAGTCCTGCCTCAAGCCGCGTTGCACGCACTGCCGCGTATTACCCAGATCGTGCCGACCATAATGTTCGAACGCTTCACAAATATCGATGAATGCCAACCGCCTGCGATAATGGTCGGCATTGATCCAGCCCAATTCAAGCTTGGCTCTCTCCCCTACACGCGCTTGTGCGAACCAACCCAAGCTGCCGGTTAGCGAATCGCGATGCTGGCGATAATAATACAGAGGGGTATTGAGTGGCGCCAGTATGAATTGCCGCGTGACGCGCAACCAATATTCATAATCTTCTGCCAGACGAAAAGCGGGATTGTAATCGCCAATCGCGGCATACACCGCGCGGCGATAAAGAAAACAAGCGCCGACACAATCGCGCTTGATTAGCGTTTCAATTGGATCCGCCGCGACTGTGCCAATCGTCTTGCCATCGTCGTCGATAAGCCAATAGTCGGCATAGACCATTCCAATCTCGGAATGTGCATCGAGAAAGCGCACCATCTGCTGGATAGCCTCCGGCGCGTAACGATTATCATCGGACGTCCAAGTTAAATATTCTCCGCTCGCCGCCGCCAAACCACTGTTCAGCGACTCAGGCAGCCCGAGGTTGCGTTCATGGCGGAGACGCACGATGCGCGGATCGCTGTATTGCTGGATCAGAGTTGGCGTCGCGTCCGTCGAGCCATCATCGACAGTGATCAATTCAATGTTGCGATAGCTTTGGTCCAAACAACTCTCAATCGACTCGCGCAAATAGCGCGCGCCGTTGTGCGTCGGGAGAACGATGCTGACCAATTGTTCAGAGTCGA
>JBBSHK010000124.1:0-7747 GCA_038253185.1 Anaerolineae bacterium
AACTGATCTGAACATGAAAAAGATAAACCGTGTAGCACATTCCTCCAATCGAGGTGACGAAGGAATTGCAAAAGAGCCGCCTTACATAGTTGGCGCGAAACACCGCGACGTAGAAAGTGAACAAGAGCGCGGGGAAAAGAAAATACGAGGCGTCGGGGAATTGCCAAAGCAGCCACAGCGCGGGGAGTGAGGCGAGCGCGATCACATCCCAGCGCATACTCAAAACCGGCGACTGATTCCAGTCGGCAACGTACAGGTCTGCCAGAAGAAACCCCGCGAGAAAAAATTGTAAGTAATTCAGGATCGTGAGATTCAACCCGGACAGATCTAACGCGGAAGCATTGAGCACCGTCGCGCGTTCAAACAACCATTGGAGCACGACCGCGCCGTAGGCGAGCGCGATCAAAAGCGCCCGGCGTACCAGCCACGATTTAACGGCGAAAAGCTTCGCCATCAAGGGCGCAAGCAGATAAAATTGGACTTCGATTTCAAGCGTCCACGCGACGTTGTTGATCGCGCTCGGCACACCGAAAACGATATTGTGAAGATAAAATAGGCTCGCGACCAAATGTGGCAGCAGGTCGAAAAAAGACCGCGACAGCAGCAGCGTCAACAGAGCAAAGATCACCAACAAGCTTGCGATATACGGAGGCTCAAGACGCGTCAAGCGGCGCAGATAATATTCGCGCAGCGAGACGGGATGCTTGCCCCTCAGATACTGCGCCGCAAAGGGCAGCCCCAGCACAAAGCCGCTGATCGCGAAAAAAAAGTGAACGGCATAATACCAGTGCTGGGTCAGCCGTGTCGTCCAATCCTGTTCGACCGGAACTGTCCAGGGCACGCCGGATTTCACCGCGAGGAAACTATGCAAATGGTAGATAAAGATGGCGCTGAGCGTAAGGAAGCGCAGCCCGTCGATCTCCGGAATGTAAGCCCCGGAGCTGGTGGTGCGTCTCAGACGCGTGATAATTCGATAATACCCGGTGCGAAGCGTGGTCATCGGATTAGAAGCAGCCCGAACGAATCAAGATGAAGTGGCTACACTGGGCGCGGTCACTCGAACCGAAAACAGCAAAACCGCGAAAGGGATCGCGATCTCTTTTACAAAAAAGAGCGCGAGGTTATCCGAGTCGGTCGCCAGAATGATGAAACAAAAAATGCTGAATGTAGGAATCATGAGCGAGCGGGCGTCGTAAGGCTGCAAGGTCAATAGAGTGTGTCTGACGCGACTCACGATGAAGGCGAAGATCAAAAAAGCAAAGGGCACACTTAGTAGCCCGAAATTCAGCAGCGCTTCCCCCGCGAGTCCAAAGATCCTCGAGGAGCGAAATCCATCCGCTTGAAAAGTTCCCGCGCCATACAGCGCCTCGGTCGCTGCTTGGACTTTGGTCGGCGGGCGGTCTTGCCACAACGCGCTGGGCACGACACTCGCCACGCCGCCGAGATAAGTCCTGCCCCACGCGTACTCATAATCACTATCGGGTAGCGACAGTCGATAGAGCAAAAAAGCTTGCACGTCGCTGCGGCCGAGATCGCCCAGTATCACATAGTCGAGATTGCGCCCCGTTTGCGCGATCAATTCGTCACGCGCTTCGGCATCGCTCAGAGCTTTCAAGCCCTCGAGCCCTGCGGCTTTGAAAAATCCATAGCCATACATAAACAGAAAAAGTAGGACACCGCCCACCAAAAAAAGTTTGCGCGGCATCGGTCGAATCCAAAAGTGAAGGATGCCCACCGCGCTCAACAATCCCCAGATCGTATTACTGCGACTGCCGCGCAAACCGCCGAACAGCAGCTTGAGCATAAAAAACGCGAGCAGCACCAACGCGATCACCAGCCATGAGCGCGCAAACTTTTTTTCGCGAGCAAACACTGCCCACGCCATAATCGCAAAAGTTGGAAAACTTTCCGCGAGTGTAAAGAGCCAGCCCTGTCCTTGTGTCGCGGCGATGCCATTCACATCGACAATCGTGGCGATATACCCGATGATCCCACCGTACTGCGCGTAAATCCAGATTTGCAAAACCGCAGTCACGACCAGCGCAAGCGACACCGCGATCCAAAATCGATTCTCCTCGAGCCGCCAAAATGTTCGGTGCGATGAAGGTTGTGGCGAGCGCGCGAAGCCTTTTCGCGCGAGGCGGTAGACCAATAAGCCGAGCGTGTTCAACAGCGCCATCGTGCCAAGCCACTCGCGCCAATCGGACGGTGGCGCGGCGACATCCGGCATCCAGTAATCGCGATAGACGTGGAGCAGCGGCGCGAGAAAGAAAAAATGCAACCCCAGCAGACCGACGATCCCGACCGGGTCAAATAGGTCGACGCGTCCACGCACCCAATCGATGGCATCCCCTCCGATCAGAATCCCGCAGATCAATACCGGAATAATAAACCAGTGCCATAAAGCTCCCGACAGGAGGGCGAATCCCGCCGCGACCCCAAGCGCGAACAGCGCGGCGAGGAACAAACTGTTCGTCCACACGCGCGCGCGGCGCGGAGTATTGACCGCGATCGGTGGAGGCGAAAGCGTTTTGGGATCAGCGAGCATCGTTGCGCGAAGCGAGCGAATGTTCAAGCGAAATTTTCATGAAATGAATTGACACTGCCAGCACGTACGCGACCATCGTAACCAACGCGCTGCCGAACATGGCGATAGCGGCGCCGTACATGCCATAACGCGGCGTCAGCCAAAAACAGAGCGCAATCAGAACGACGAGCGTGATCAATTGAATCCGCATCTGGATGGTAAAGCGCCCCATTGCCGTCAGCGCCATCTCAAATAAATTGATCATCACATACATTGCCGCCGTCAGCACTAGCCAGACCAGCACGTCATTATAAGTCGCATACTCGGCTCCGAAGAAAAACGTTAGCACCGCGCGTCCGGCAAGGAACGCAATGACGACGCCGACCGAACCTTGCGCGAGACCGATTTGTGCCATTCGCAACATCAGCTGGCGGAACGCGGTGGTGTTGCCTGCGGCGTAATAGGTCGCCAAGCGAGAAATTATGGAGGCGCTCAGTGAGGAGGTGATAATTAATCCCGCGAGCACCAGCGCAGCAATCGCGGCAAAGATTCCCAAATCGCGTTCGCCCAGTTGGTACGCGATGAAATAGCGCGGGATGTTCAGATTCAACGCGGGGCGGAGACTGGCAAATCCCAACGGCGCGGCGCGAACTGCGAGATTTCGTAGCGTTGCCATATGCCACCGCTGACGCCAAACCTGCCTCGCCGACGCAGCGCGAGGCTGAATGGGTGGAATCTGTTTCAACACTGCAGCACCGGCAGGCAAGCCAAAAGCCAAGAGCGCCGCCGCTGAGCCGAGCATTGAGCCGAGCGCCGCCCAAACAATGTCGTGCGTCCACCACAGCGCGAGGGACAAGGCGATGAGCGAGACGCCGCTGTTCACTATCAGCGTCATCGCAAAATAATCCATCCGCCCGCGCCGTTGGAATAATCCCAGAAACAAATCGCTGAGCGCATCGAAGGCTTTACTGCCGCCGACAATCACGATCACCCATGCCGTCGCGGCGCGATAGCCGCCCATCAGTCCAAGCGCCAGGATCAAGCCAACTGCCAGCAGTGTCGTAATCAGGCGCAAGCCCAAGTAATCCGCGAAGGAATATTCCTCCCGCGCATCGGTCGCCACCATCGCCCTCAGATACAGATTCGCGCAGAGAATGATCGGCAGCGCGATGGCGGTGCCCAGCGCGAATTGTCCCACCATTTCGGCGCTGCCGAGCTTGGCGAGGACGACCAGAATTGCCCACTGCGAAATCGCGTAAATGCCGTTGCCGATGAGCGTCCACGCGAAATTGACGCGCAGCGATAGAGCGCCGCCGATTGACGGTAGCCACAGTCGCGGCGGGTGAGCGAATGAATCTTTCAAATGTTCTCCGAAACACGCCGGAGCGGATTGCATGGAGAGATGCCATGCGGCAAGTTGAGCTAGAGCGATGACCAGAATACGTTTCGCGGAGGTGACAACGCTGACGAGCCAATCCACCGCGGAAAAGCCCCCTAGGCTCTGACCGAATATACTACGCGCACCGCCTATTGGCAAACATCAATGTTCGCCTGCAAGCCGAGTTAATCGGATTCAGGAATTTCTTGCAACAGATGGTCCCAGAAACTATTAACGATTATAATGTGCTCAGCCAAGCCGCTGATCAATTTGAAAGAGAGCGAAATCAACTTGATAATTTCTGTTCGACCGAACATATCAAATCCGGTTGCGGAGGTCCGAGATGAACACTGCGCCATCCTCACTCGACACTGAATATTTCCCTGTCGCGAATTCATCCGACTTGCCTTTTTCTGCTGCCGTCCGCGTCGGCATCCTGCTGTTCCTTTCGGGAAATCTCGGCGCGGATGCTTCAGGCAAATTGGTCGCGGGCGGAATCGCGGCAGAGACGCGGCAGACTCTGGAAAATATTAGAGCCGTGCTGGAGGCGCACGGCTCGTCACTGGATCACGTCGTTAAGGTCACGGTGATGCTCGCCGATATGAAAGAATGGGGCGAAATGAATTCCGTCTACGTCACGTTCTTCCCGGATCATCTGCCCGCGCGCAGCGCCTTTGGAACGAGCGGGCTGGCGCTTGGCGCGCGGCTGGAGATCGAATGTGTGGCGCTGGTCAAGTAAGTCTTCAACGCCCCTGCCCGCGCGTATCGCTCGGAATCGAATTGGGTGCTAGCTTCTTTTCCTGAATAGAACTATGGATGACGAATTAAAAATAGTCCGCGCTGAACCTGTCGAATGGAAAAAATATCGCGCGCTGCGTCTGGAAGCGTTACAAGCCGAACCGCAAGCATTCGGCAGTTCCTACGAGCGTGATAGCAATCAGCCCGACGAAAAATGGCAAGAGCGGATTCGCGAGGCGCTCCACCCTGACTCGAATTTGCTACTGTTCGCGAAAGAGGGGGAACAATTCGTTGGGATGATTGGCGCATTCTTTAGCGATGCTCCGAAGCAAAAACATATCGCGACGATTTATGGCGTCTACTTGAACGCGAATTATCGTGGTCGAGGTATCGGGAAGAAATTGATGGAGGCAGTCTTGCGCGAGATCGGCACCCGTCCGCAGATTATCAAGCTCGAGTTATCAGTGAATGCCGAACAGAGCGCGGCGGTGCGGCTGTACCAACACTTTGGTTTCAGAATCGTGGGCAGAGCTGAAAAAGAATTGAATGTGAATGGAAAATTTTACGACGAGTACTTTATGGAAAAAATGTTGCAGAGCTAATAATGAATGGCGCGAGTTGCTGTTTCAAGCTTGGTACGTGCCTCAATAATACGATTTTGCCTAAACTTCCGCGACCGCGTGAGCGTCAACTAGCACCATTCCTTACTAGTAGCTCAGGTTCCCGCTGGTGCGACAAGCAAGTCGGAATTTACCACAAAGACACCAAGGAAAAATTTTGGTGTGTCGGTGATTAGGTTTGGGCTTTTCAAATAGGATACCAGTCAAAGAGTACGTTTTCTCATTTTCTTTTGACAAATAACTCACGGGGTGCTAATCTGGTTCTAGTACGTTTGCTAAGGAAGCCAATGGCACAACTAACTCAGGTCTCTCCCTCAGCTCAATCTACGCGTAATTTCGATTTGTTAAATGCCAATCTGCACGAAGGCTGGACGGCGGCGGTGCTCCTCACCCTGATGCTGTTCATCGTAACCGCCTCGGTCGCCGCGGCGAATTGGGCAGATGGCGTGGTGCTCACTCCTTACGCAGTGATCGCCGGAATGTTCTTTGGAATGTTGGTGTCGCGCCTGCGCCTGTCCGGCTGGCTCGCGCACCCGCTCGCGCTGCTCGAAGGCGCTTTCGCCACCATCTTCCTCGCCAGCTTTTTGGTGCAACCGCCGTTCGCGACCTGGAACGAAAAATTGGTCGTGATCGAGGGGCGGCTCGGCAAATGGCTCACTCAAGTCTTGGCGGGCGGCATTGGTCAAGATGCCTTGATCTTTGTGATTTCATTATGCGCGCTGGCGTGGGTAATTGGTTACATCGCGGCGTGGTCTGTTTTTCGCGAGCACGAACCGTGGGGCGCCATTCTGCCCGCGGGCGCAGGCTTGCTGGTGAATCTTTTTTATGCGCCGCCGCAATCGGGAATTTTCCTGATGATCTTTCTCCTGTGCGCGATGCTGCTGCTGGTACGGACAACTTTGTTGCGACGTCAGGAAATGTGGCAGCGTTTCTCCATCCGTTACGCCAGTGATATTGGTCTCGACTTTTTGACCTACGGAATCGTTTTCTCCGGTTTGATCATTCTCGCCTCGTGGCTGGTGCCGCCCACCGCGCCGGGTCCGCAATGGTTTTCCGGCATTACCGAACGAGTGCGCGCGCCGTGGCAAGATGTCAGTGACAATATGACGCGTATGTTCTCCACCGTGCGCAACGCGAACTCCGGCGGTCCGACGACTTTTTTTGGCAACAGTCTGGCGATGGGCGGACCGATTCACCTCGGCTCGCGTCCGGTGTTTGACATTCAAGCCTCGAACGGACGTTACTGGCGCGCGACCGTGTTCGACAAATATACCGGCAGCGGCTGGGTGAGCACCGCGACCGAATCAAGCAGTTATCTCGCGTATGATCCGCGTCTAGCTCCGCCACCTGCGAATCAGCGCCGCGTCGTGACACAAACGGTGCAAGTACTTTTGCCCGGAGATAATCTCGTCGTCGCCGCGTCACAACCGTTGCGCGTGTCCGAACCGACCGACGTGCGTTATTCCAGTTTTGCCCTTTCGGTCGACAACGTTTATCAGGACATTGCCGCGATCCGAATGCAAAAGCCGTTGCGCGGCGGTGAAATCTATACCGTTGTTTCCTCGCTCAGCGGCGCGGATGAAGATTCTTTGCGCGCGGCGCCCGACACTTTTCCGTCCTACATCGCCGAACGTTATTTGCAATTGCCTGCGACGATACCGCCGCGCGTGCACGACCTCGCGCTGCAAATTACCGCGGGCGCGACCACGAATTACGACAAGGCACGCGCGATCGAAAAATATCTACGCGCGCACATCGAGTACGATGACAGCGTCCAGCCTGCGCCTGTGGGGCGAGACGGTGTGGACTATACTCTGTTCGATCGCCCGGCAGGTTACTGCAATTACTATGCTTCGGCGATGGCAGTGCTCGCGCGCGAAGTGGGGATTCCGGCGCGCGTCGGCTCCGGTTATGCCGTCAGCGAATCGGACGCCGGCACGTATCACGTGGGCGAAGGTAACGCGCACTCGTGGCCCGAATTGTATTTTAGCAATCTCGGCTGGGTGGAGTTTGAACCGACTGCCAGCAAACCGGAAATTGTGCGCCCGGCGAAAAAGCCGAAATCAACTCTGAACGATGACGACGAACAGTCCAACTTTAATAGCAACGCCGACGACACAGATCGTCCGCCACGCCGGACGTTCAGCCGTGACGACGCTCAGGATGTGGCGGCTCCGCAGTCATTCTCAATCCCGCTGCCTTCCGGTCCCGCAGGCGTGGCTCTCGGCGTCGGTTCCGGCGCGCTGCTCCTCGGTCTCGTGACGTTGGGTGTGTTGCAATTCGCGTGGTCGCGGCGGATGCGCAAATTATCGCCGGGCGCGCGGGCGTGGGAAGAAATGTACCGCTTTGCGCGGTGGGTCGGTTTGCGCGAACGCGCCGAAGCAACTCCGCGCGAGCGCGCCGCAGATTTGAAACGCGCCCTGCCGCAAGCCGATGCGCCGATTGGCGATCTCACCGATCTATACGTGCGCGAACGCTACGGCG